>CBFDEA010000124.1:0-6000 GCA_965603695.1 uncultured Rhodospirillaceae bacterium
GCCCATTTTGCGGCGAGCGCGACCATAGCGAATTCGGTTATGGCGGCGACGGCTCGATTTCCTATCCGGCCCTTGACGCGCCTGCGGCAGATTGGCATGAGGCAGTTTTTCAGCGCCGCAATATCTGCGGCATGCAGCTTGAGACCTGGCAGCACGTCAGTGGCTGTCGCATGTGGTTGCTTGTCGAACGCGACACCATGAGCCATGAAATTCGCTCGGTGCGCCCGGCCCACCCAGGGCTGGCAAAAGTGCTGGAGGTCGGCACATGACCGCCAGACTCATTCCCGAGGGTGGCCGGATTGACCGCTCCAAAAACCTTTCCTTCAAATGGGATGGCCGCGATCTTAAGGGATTTGCCGGGGATACCCTGGCCTCGGCGCTGCTGGCCAACAATCAACAGGTGCTTGGCCGCAGTTTTAAATATCACCGGCCGCGCGGCATTATGTCTGCCGGGGTTGAAGAATCCGGGGCCATTATCAGCCTTGGCGATGGCGCACGTCACGACCCCAATGTCAGGGCGACAACGCAGCAGCTTTACCACGGCCTTGTCGCCCATGGTCAGAACGCCTGGCCAAACGTGCGCTTCGATATGGGCGCGGTTACCGGCCTGTTCAGTCGCTTCTTTTCGGCCGGCTTCTACTACAAAACCTTTATGGGCATCCCGCCCTTCGAATGGGGCAGCGGCAGCGGCACCGGTATCTGGATGCAATATGAAAAGCTGATCCGTAAAGCCGCCGGTATGGGCAACCCGCCGCAGACCCCTGACCCGGACAGTTACGAGCACGCCCATGCGCATTGTGACGTACTGGTGGTCGGTTCCGGCCCGGCGGGATTGAACGCCGCGCTGAGCGCCGCCAAGGCCGGGTTGGATGTTATCCTGGTTGAGCAGGATTTTGAGCTTGGCGGTGACTTTCTTAATCAAGCAAGCGCCGAGGCGGAAACCAAAAGGAGCAACCTGATCGCCCTTATCAAGGCCGTCAACGTGCGGATCATGACCCGCACCACGGCCTTTGGATTGTATGAGTCCGGCACCGCCGGTTTGCTGGAACGGGTCACCGATCATATGGCTCCGGGCTTAAGCAATTTGCCGCGCCAGCGGTTCTGGACGGTGCGGGCGAAAAGCACAATTCTGGCGACGGGCGCTCTGGAACGCAGCATTGCCTTCGGCAACAATGACCGACCCGGCGTTATGACTGCCGCCGCCGCCGGGGTCTATCTGAACCGCTACGGGGTCTTGTCTGGACAAAATATTGTCGTCGCGACCAATAATGACTCGGCCTACAAAACGGCTGCCGAGCTCAGTCAGGCCGGGGCCAGGGTGACCCTGCTCGATGCCCGCGCGGCGGTTTCTCAGGGGCTTAGCGGGATTGCGGAAAAGTGCGGTGTCACGGTGCGGATGGCCGCGGCGGCGATGAACGTTATCGGCACCAAGGCAGTCAGCGGCCTGAAAATAGCCGCAGCCGATGGCCCGGGCTGGAAAGCTCAGGGAAGCCTGACCTGCGATCTGGTCCTTGTCTCCGGCGGTTGGTCTCCGGTTGTCAATTTGCTTTCACATATCGGCGGCGGGGTCTCTTGGGATGCCAACAACGCCTGTTTTGGCCCGACCAAATCCAACGGTCGCATCCATATGGCGGGATCGGCGGCGGCGCTCTGGACTATGGAGGACTGCGAAGCCTCCGGTATGGCCGCCGGGGCGGCCGTGCTGAAAGACTTTGGCAAGTCGGCCCCGACCATGGCGGCACCGCCGCCCGGTGGCTGGGAAAATCCGATCCAGCCGCTCTACGAGGTCAAGGTTGCCGGCGTAAAGTTGAAAAGCTTTGTCGATCCGCAACACGATGTCACCGCCGATGACGTGCGGTTGGCTCACCGCGAGGGCTTCGTTTCGGTCGAACACTTGAAGCGCTATACGACCCTGGGGATGGCCAACGATCAGGGCAAGATGGGCAATGTTATCGGTTTGGCCCTGATGGCCGATGCCTTGGGCAAGGAAATTCCCGAAGTCGGCACGACAAAGTTCCGCCCGCCCTATACACCGATCAGTCTTGGTGCGTTGACGGGGCGTCATGCGGGTGGTCATTTCCGCCCGTTACGGCGCACGCCGATGCATGACTGGAATTTGCAGCACGGGGCGACCATGACCGCTGCCGGGTTGTGGCAACGACCGTGGTATTTCGCCCGCGCCGGGGAAACCATATCAGAGGCTTATGTGCGCGAAGCCGCGACGGTGCGCAGTACGGTCGGCCTGTGTGATGTGACGTCGCTTGGTAAAATCGCCATTCAGGGGCCGGACGCCACGGAATTGCTCAACCGGGTTTATACCAACCCTTTCGCCAAGTTGCCCATCGGCAAGGCCCGTTACGGCATCATGCTGCGCGATGATGGCCTGGTCATGGACGACGGTACGACATGGCGTTTGTCCGAGACCGATTATTTCATGACGACGACGACGGCCCACGCGGCCAAGGTCATGGTTTGGCTGGAAGAACTGTTGCAAGTGCGCTGGCCTGAACTGAAGGTCCATGTCACCTCGGTCTCCGACCAGTGGGCGGGCTGTGCGGTGGCGGGGCCGAAGTCTCGCGCCTGCCTTGCCGCCTGCCTCGAAGATGCCTCGGTCATGGAAAGCGCCGCCTTCCCCTTCATGGGCGTTATCGAAAGCAAGCTTAAAGGCGGCATTGCCTGCCGTATTGCCCGGATCAGTTTCTCCGGTGAAATGGCCTTCGAGGTTTATGTGCCATCAGGGTATGGCCCGGCGATGATGGAGATGTTATGGAGCGTGGCAGAGCCGCTGAATGGCTGCCTGTACGGGCTTGAGGCCCTGGGAACCTTGCGCATTGAGAAGGGCCATGTCACCGGGGCCGAACTTGATGGCCGGATCAGTATCGATGATGCGGGGCTCGGTAAAATGGCCTCGGACAAAAAATCCTTTATCGGCGACGCCTTGCGCAAGCGCCCCGCGTTGTTGCGCGAAGACAGGCCCAGACTCGTTGGCATTATGCCGAAAGACCGCAGCCAAACATTTAATGGCGGCGCGATTATCTGCCAGCAGGATGCTGTTTCGGGTTTTGGTGAGGGCTGGATAACCGGGGTCACTCATTCGCCGGAACTTGGTCACTGGATCGGTATCGGCTTCATTTCTGGCGGCCATGAGGCGTGGACCGGAAAAACCCTGATCGCCGCCGACCCCTTGCGCAAGGGTAATGTCGAGGTCGAGGTCGTCTCGCCACACATGGTCGATCCAGGCGGGGAGAGAATGCATGGTTGAGCGCGTTTCCGCTTTAAGCGGACACTATCCAAAGGGTGATATAGAAGGCGGCGCCGTGTGTTTTCACGAAAATCCGAATTTGTCGCTCATTCAATTGGCCGCGTGGCCCGAGACCCTAAGCGCTGTCGGGGCCAAAGCGGCGGCTCTTATTGGTGCCGGGGAAGCGCCCGGCCCGGGCAAGGCGGTGGCCACGTCAAAAGGTTCGCTTCTGCGCATTGAACCGCTGAAATGGTGGCTTGTGGGGGCCAGTTCGGTTGCGCTACCTTCCGATGAGGGGGCAGTACTTGACTTATCGCATTCTCGAACCCATCTCATCATTTCCGGGCCGCAGGCGGCGTTATTATTAAACCGTCACTTGCCATTGGATTTACGAGAGGCTGAATTTCCGGTAGGAACAGTGGCATCAAGCGCCTTTCATCATACCGGCGTCACGGTGTGGCGATCCGATCAAGGCTTTGAGCTTCTAATGATCCGTGGATTTGCCTTGTCATTGTGGCAGTTGTTGCTTGAAAGTGGCGAACAGTTCAACGCCGATGTTGTTTAAACTCCTTAGGGAACCAAAGTAGAAATCATGATTAATAACGACACGATACGCTCACAAATAGGCAACGTCCTGACCGACGCCACCATCGCCGAACTGCCCAATCATTATAAAGGCAAGGTTCGCGATACCTATGCGCTGGACGATGGCCGCATGATCATCATCGCCACCGACCGCCAGAGCGCCTTCGATAAGAATCTCGCCGCCGTGCCCTTTAAGGGACAGGTGCTAACGCAGACGGCGCGTTTCTGGTTCGAAGCGACCAGCGACATTTGCCCCAATCATGTTATCGAATATCCCGACCCCAACGTGCTCGTTTGCAAGAATCTGGATATGCTGCCGGTCGAAATGGTGGTCCGCGATTATATGACCGGCTCGACCAATACCTCAATCTGGCCCATGTACCGCGACGGGGCGCGTGAAATGTACGGGGTAACCGTCCCCGACGGCCTGGTCCAAAATCAGAAATTGCCCGAGACCATCCTGACCCCGACAACCAAAGCCGCCCAGGGCGAGCACGACGCGCCGGTAACACCTGCACAAATCGTCGAACAAGGGCTGTTGTCACAAGAACGCTGGGACGAACTGGCCAGGCTGTCTCTCGCCGTCTTTGCCAGGGGCCGGGAGCTGGCCGCCGAGCGGGGCTTGATCCTGGTCGATACCAAGTTCGAATTCGGGTTGGATGAAAACGGGGTGGTTTGTCTGGCCGATGAAATTCTGACGCCCGACAGCAGCCGCTTCTGGCTTCGTGATAGTTACGCGCAGAAGATGGCGGCAGGTGAAAATCCCGATGGCCTGGATAAAGAATTCCTGCGCCTTTGGGTCAACGCCCGTTGCGATCCTTATAAAGACCCGATCCCGGAAATTCCCGACGACACGCTGGTTGAATTCTCTGGCCGTTATATTCGCCTGTTTGAAAGCGTCACCGGCCTGGATTTCACCGCCGAAGCCGAAGGCACAAAGGTGCTCGAGCGTATTCGGGGCAACCTGGCGGGATATTTTTAGGCCACATTTTTCCGGTTGACCCGACTATAGCCTCATAGTTCAGGGTGATGATCCTTCTACTCTTTTATGAACAGGATTTATCATGCCTAGCAACTCAGGTTTTCAGCGCGCCTTTTCTCATCGCTTCAGCGTCAATGCATCGGCGGCGGAGGTTTTCCCCCTGCTTTGCCCGACACGCGAATACGACTGGATCGAATCGTGGTCGTGCCGGCTTGTTCATTCGAATTCGGGTTTTGCCGAAGCCAACTGCGTTTTCGAAACGGATTTGCCCCATGCCGAAAAGGAAATCTGGATCGTTAGCCGCTATGAGCCGCCGCGTGCCATTGAGTTCGTTAAAATGGCGGCTGGGCATTATGTGGTGAAGTACGACGTCTTGCTTTTTCCAAACGATGACGGAACCGTCAGTTCGGTGTGGACGCAAACATTGATCGGGCTTAGCGAGGCCGGCAACCAATATATCGATGAATTCGACAGCGCCGCCTTTCATGAAAGGATGGATATGATTGGAAAAATGCTCAATTATTATCTTTCGACCGGTAAAAGAATGGAATTAGCCGCTTAATGCAGAGCATTGGAGAACTGGCCCGTCGCTTCGGATTGTCACGCAGCACCCTGCTTTATTACGATAAAATGGGGGTGCTGTGTCCGGCGACGCGGGCGGAAAACGGCTACCGGGCCTACAGTGATGCGGAATGCAAAAACCTGGAACTGATCTGCCTGTACAGGAAAGCCGGATTGCCACTTACCGCAATCAGGGACGTCCTTGCATCGCCTGACAGAATTCCTGACCAGGCCCTGAACCGGCGTTTGTCCGAACTGGAAGAAGAAATTTCCGGGCTGCGCGAACAGCAACATCTTGTTTTGGCGTTATTGAAACGCCAACCGCCTACGAACCTGGGTTCTATGGACAAGAAGCGCTGGACCGGGTTGCTTAAGGAATCCGGCTTTTCTGAACACGATATGCAAGCTTGGCACAGGACATTTGAACGCAGCGCGCCAAAGAAACATCAGGATTTTCTCACGTTCCTCGGTATTCCGGAAGATGAAATCAAGCAGATCCGCGCCTGGAGCAAACGGACCTAAACCATATGCACGTCGCGCTGCGGGTAGGGGATGGAAAAGCCCTTTTCGTCTAGCCGCAATTTGGTGTCCCGGGTCAGGTCGATGGGGACCAGCCGGGCCCCTGCGGCCT
>CBFDEA010000125.1:0-5934 GCA_965603695.1 uncultured Rhodospirillaceae bacterium
TACGTCCAGGAATGCGTTAGCGCTACGCTCGCTGTCGTTGGTGGCTATACCAAGGATCATTTTCTTCTCAACAAGATCAGAAATCAATTCGAACAGGCCGGGAAACGGTGTTGAAGAAATCGCCGTCTGATCGGCAAAAATTTCATCAAGCAACGGCGTCAGGATTTCAGCAGAATGTTCGCCGCCATGGGCCAACCAGGCTGCGGCAATTTGATCGGTTGTCGCCGATGCCATCAAGGAGCCATGGATGAAGTCATCGGTTTCCTCGTCAAGGCCGGTTGCTAGCATCATCTGCCGCGCCATGGCTTCATCGCCACCCGCGGCGAACAGCGCCCCTGCCTTGTAGGCAGGAAGCCACGTCGGGGTGAAATCCAGCAAGGTGCCATCCTTGTCGAACAGGATCGCCCGGATAGGTTCCGAAGGTTTAACGCTGGTCTTGTTCATAATTATCAGCCTTGAAAAATGGTGCCTGTGATGGAGCCAACGCCGAACGTCCCAAAATCATATCGGCGGCCTTTTCGGCGATCATGATGGTTGGCGCGTTGAGATTGCCCGTCGTGATCCTCGGCATGATTGACGAGTCGACGACCCGCAGCCCTTCGATACCGTACACCTTTGTTTGTGGATCGACCACGGCCCCATCATGGGTTCCCATAGCGCAGGTTCCACACGGATGATAGGCGCTTTGCACCGTGTCACGGACGAATGCGTCGATTTCATCGTCACTTTGCACATCGACACCCGGCGCAAGTTCCCTGCCCCGGTATGGATCAAAGGCCTTTTGCGCGAAGATTTCACGGGTCAGACGAACACTCGCCCGCATTTCCCGCCAGTCGTCTTCATCGGACATATAATTGAAAAGCAGCGACGGTTGTTCGCGATAGTCCGACGAATTCAACCACACCCGGCCCCGGCTTTTCGAGCGCATGGGTCCGACATGGGCCTGGAAGCCGTGCCCCTCGGCGACGGAATTTCCATCATAAGACATGGCGGCGGGCAGGAAATGATATTGAATATCGGGCCAGGCAATCCCTGCCCGGCTGCGAATGAAAGCACCGGACTCGAAATGGTTTGTCGCACCCAGTCCGCCACGGGTCAAAAGCCAACGCACCCCGATCATCGCCTTGGCCAGGGGGGTAAGGGAACTGAACAGGCTGATCGGCTGCACACATTCCTGCTGCACGTAAAGTTCAAGATGGTCCTGCAAATTTTTACCGACACCGGGAAGGTGGTGAACAAGGTCAATGCCAAGACCTGACAGTTCAGACGCGTCGCCGACACCAGAAAGCATCAACAACTTCGGCGAGGCGATCGGCCCGCCCGACAGGATCACCTCGCGCCGCGCCATGACCCGGTACTCGTTGTTTCCTTGCTGGTAGACAACGCCGACGGCCCGGCCCTCTTCAAACAAAATACGCGTCGCCACCGTACCGCTACTGACATGCAGGTTATGGCGCTTCAGGGCCGGCTTTAAATAGGCATTGGAAGTGCTGCTACGGACGCCATCGCGTACCGTCATATTCATCAGGCCGAAGCCTTCCTGCTGGAAGCCGTTGACGTCTTCGGTTTTGGCGTAGCCAGCCTCGAGGCCGGCGTCGATGAAGGCCTGATAGAGCGGATTCTTCATGCTTCCCGTTGTCGTATGCAGCGGCCCGGTCTCGCCCCTGTAGGCGTCTGCGCCACGGTTGAATGTTTCCGCCTTCTGGAAATAAGGCAGCACATCACTGTATGACCATCCGGTCGCGCCGTCTGCCGCCCAACCTTCATAATCCTGCGCATTGCCCCTGACGTAGACCATGCCGTTGATAGAGGACGATCCGCCCAGAACCTTGCCGCGCGGGCAATGCAAACGCCGCCCACCAAGATGCGGTTCGGGCTCGCTGTGATGGCCCCAATTGTATTTGGTCGTATTCATCGGGATCGACAGCGCCGTCGGCATCTGGATAAAGATCGAACGGTCGCTGCCGCCGGCCTCGAGAAGCAGCACCTTGTTTTCAGATTGCTCGCTCAACCGTGCGGCCAGGACGCAACCGGCCGAACCGGCCCCGACAATGACGAAATCGAAGGTGTCCGCGTTGTCTTTCCAGTTCGTCATATTTCAATCCCAAGTTTATGAAAACGATAGCCGTATCAAATAACAGTAATTTCAAGTGTCCCGATACCATCGATGCCGCCGCTCATGACATCGCCCGGTTTTATCGCCGCGACGCCAGCCGGGGTGCCGGTATAAATAAGATCGCCGGGCATGACCTCGAACAGTGTCGATAGATGGGCGATACCTTCGGCGACATTCCAGATTTGCAAATCCAGTGTGCTGTCCTGATGGACCTCGCCGTTAACGGCCAGCCAGATTCTCGAATCTGTGGGATGTCCAATCTCGCTTGCCGGTGTGATCGGCGATATGGGTGCCGCGTGATCAAAGGCCTTGGCCGCCTCCCAGGGCTTACCGTCCTTCTTGGCTTTTTCCTGCAAATCGCGACGGGTCATATCAAATCCAACCGCGTAGCCGTAGACATGAGTCAGAGCATCTTCGAGTGCAATATTGATCCCGCCCCTGGCGATGGCGACAACCAGTTCGACTTCATGCTGGACGTTTTCAGAACCAGGCGGATAAGGAAATTCACCGCCATTGGGGACAAGTGCGTCGAGGGGTTTTTGAAAGAAAAACGGCGGTTGGCGCTCGTCGTTCCCCATCTCGCGAACATGCTCCAGATAGTTGCGGCCAATGCAATAAATCCTATGCACCGCAAATCGCTGATCGCTTCCACTGATGGCGACCGAAGAAATTTCAGATGGCGCGAAAACATAACTCATATTCATTTCCTGTTAGTCCTAACGACCGATTGCGAAACCATCCTTACGTGGATCGGAAGCGCCGATCAAGATGCCGCGCTGGCGATCAATCCAAACGACCTGTCCACCGCCAAGGGGGCCCGGCGAACGCTCGACCTTGTGGCCTCTGCCGCGAAGTTCCTGGACTATGGTTTCATCGTAACCAGTTTCCAGGACCAAGGGGTCGCCATAGGCAAAACTTCGGGGCTGGTCGAGAGCTTCCTGCAATGGCGTCCCCCTGTCCAGCACCCTGCTTAAAAAGTTAGCGTGGCCCGTAGCCTGATACTGGCCGCCCATAACGCCAAAGGGGGCGACTGCCATGCCGTCCTTCATCACCATCCCGGGAATGATCGTGTGCAAAGGGCGCTTGCCGGGCGCCAGTTCGTTGTAGTGTCCTTCGGTCAGGCTGAACCCAGTTCCCCGACTGTGAAACAAGACGCCACTGTTGGCGTCAAACAGTGTCGAGCCAAAGGCGGCAAATAACGAGTTGATAAACGAAATCGCATTGCCGTCCTTATCGACGACGCACAGGTAGACCGTATCCTTATGGGCGACTTCGCTGATTGGCTGGTAGGCCTGGGCGCGCTCCATATTGATTTCACAGGCGATCTTGCGGGCCGTCTCCTTGGATAAAAGCATGGCGACGGGAACATCGACCGCATTGGCATCGGCCAGGAAACAGTCCCGGAGGGCGTAAGCCCGTTTCGTCGCTTCAGCCAACAAGTGAACGTGGACGGTCTCTGAATAAGTTTCATTGAACTGCTCGAGAATATTAAGGATCAATAGGGCGATAATCCCCTGCCCGTTGGGTGGGCACTCGAATATTTCATGCGATTTGTAAGTCGTGCTGATGGGCTCAACATATTGACTGGCGTGGTTGGCAAAATCATCCAGACTATGAACGCCGCCGATGCCCCTGAGAAAGCCGACGATATCCTCTGCCACCGCTCCTTCATAGAATGCATTACGACCTTGTGCAGCGATATGCCGCAGGGTTTTAGCGAGTGCCGGGTTGCTGAAACGGTCCCCCACCTTGTAGGGCTTTCCCTGATTAAGGAAGGCGGCGCGGGCAGAGGCACTGGCATCCAGTTTTTGCTTGTGAGTTTGCCAATCATAGGCGACCCGCGGGGCAATGATACAGCCGTCTTCGGCAAGCTTGATAGCCGGGGCAAAAAGCTGTTCGAGAGGCAGTGAGCCGTAATCGGCATGAAGACGACACCAGGCGTCGACGGCACCCGGCACAGTCACGGCCGCGGCACTGTTGGCGGCAATTTCGCTTAAACCCTGATCGCGCAGGATTGCGGCATCGAGCGCCGCCGGGGCATGGCCTGATCCGTTCAACGCCACGACCCCGCCACCGGCCGGGGCGTAAAGAACGAAACAATCACCGCCGATACCAGTCATATGCGGTTCGGCCACGCACAAAACGGCACTCGCTGCGATGGCCGCATCGACGGCGTTTCCTCCGGATTCCAAAATAGAATAAGCGGCGGCGGAACTGGCCGGATGCGAGGTCGCCGCCATGTGCGTATCGCCATAGACAGCGGATCGACCGGGATTTTGAAAGGGACTCATTTATCGAGATATCCAGGATTGCTTATCAAAACATTTTTCCGCGCCTGCTCCCGTAAGGACTGATAAACCGTGTCGTAATCCGGCGATCCTGGGTCGATGTTTCCGGCCCTAATATCCTGGCATAGGCGGCGTGTTTCCTCTTCGTCTTCTTTAGGCACACCCAGTTCGATCTGACGGGCGACGATGGCCATGGCGTTTGCGACCATCAAGCTTAAGTATTTTTTCTGTGGCGGAATATGTTCGAGCAACTGCCCGCGCAAGGTGCGCCGGGCCAGCTCCAATAATTCAGCGCCGCTTGATTTGTCTTTCATCTGCCGTCTCCGGTCATCGTCATAATTTCCAGTTCAAGCTCCGCCGCCACGTAAGCGGTCAGCGCCGCTTCCAGATTTTCCTCGCCGTGAACGTCAAAGCGTTCGCCCTGTTGAATGGCGATGATCGCCCAACGAACATGGGCCATGACTTCCCAATAATGGACGGCGAGCGGATCGATGATCCTGCCGCTCTCAAGCTCGTAAGCGCCATAAAAATCATCCCGCTGGCCTATTCCACCGGCTTCATTTTGGGTAGCACCGAAGCGCCAACACTTGGCGCAGAACCAGCCGATATCGGCGACCGGGTCCCCCCAGGCGGCGAACTCCCAATCGAGGATGCCACTGAGTGCGCCGTCCTCGACCATATAATTACCGGTACGAAAATCCCGGTGGGTGAGAACGATCTCGTCCCTTGCCGGGGCGTTGCGCTGCAGCCAGCTCAAGCCCCATTCGAGCATCGGCCGCGGCGTCGAGAATTCATCGAGCCAGGCGCGGTACTGTTCGACATCGCGCAACGCCGGTGGCCCCTTTGGCACCTCCAGAAACGAAAGGTCGTCACTCGGCGGGCTAATGCTGTGGATGCGGGCCAACTCCCGGCCCAGGGTTTTTAGAAGGTCTGCGCCGATGGCTGGATCCTTAACCAGTTTGTATCCGGCGGCGTGACCGCCAACCTTGCGCATGAGGAAGAACGAACGACCAAGAACATCTGCCTCGGCGCAGCACCACAAGGGTTCGGGAACCGTGACGCCCGCAGCAAAAGCCAACTTGAAAAGAGCGAATTCCTGGACCCGGCTAAGGCTGGCCGACACCGCCGAGGGCGCATCGGTGCGCAGCACCAGTTTTTGCATGCCGACCATCGGCCCCGAAGAAAACGCCACATCCAGCGCCCAGTTTTCCTGAATGGCGCCGCCGGACAGTTTGACCATCTCGCCGATAGACACGGAGTCCGCACCCGATACACCGATCAGCCAGGATTCCAGTCTGGATTGGATTTCTTCTGGCGTCACCGCCTTAGACTCCCCACGACCAGAAGTCGATGCCTTCCTGCTTGTGTTGGCGCGACAGCACCATTTTATGAATTTCAGAAGCGCCATCGACAAGCCGTGCCTGACGGGCGTAGCGATACATCCATTCAAGCAGGGTGTCCTTGGAATAACCGTGCGCGCCGCAAAGTTGAATCGCCGTGTCGATAGCCTTATGCAGGGTGTCGGCGACC
>CBFDEA010000126.1:0-5933 GCA_965603695.1 uncultured Rhodospirillaceae bacterium
GATCAGGGTGGTGCCGATCAATAGCAAAAAGCTGAAGGCCAGCATCTTGATTGTCGGGTGCCGCGATACGAAGCTTGATACCGGCCCAGACGCGACCAGCATAACGATCATCGCCAGGATCACGGCGGTCGACATAATCAGCAGGTTATCGACCATGCCGACGGCGGTAATCACCGAATCGATGGAAAAGATAATATCGAGCACGGCGATTTGCACGATGACCGCGCCAAAGGCTGCGTGCTTGCCTTTTGCCGGCCCGGCTTCTTCGTCGCCTTCGATGCCTTCATGAATTTCCCGTGTCGCCTTGGTTAGCAGGAACAGGCCGCCGCCGATCAAAATGGCGTCGCGCAGCGATACCGCGTGCTCAAACACCGTGAACAGAGGCTCGGTAAGCCCGATCACCCATGACAACACGGAAAGCAGCATCAGGCGGGTGACCAAGGCCAGTGTGATGCCAATTCGGCGTCCCCGTTCGCGTTGGTGCGGCGGCAGGCGGTCGACCAGGACGGCGATGAAAATCAGGTTATCAATGCCGAGCACGATTTCCATCACCGTCAACGTTAACAGCGATACCCAGGCATGCGGGTCGGTCAGGATTTCGATTATCAAAGCCTTGTCTTTTTCGTTTCAGCGGAGAAGAGATTTTTAATCATGGTCGCGCAGTTTGTCGATGGCGCGTCTTTCGGCCTTGGTCGGGCGACCGGCACCGGGTTCGCGCGCGGCGACGGCGGTTTTTTTCGCAAGTCGCTTTTTTGCTGTTGGTTGCGGCGGCTCAAGGTCTTCGTAAAGACCAATCGCTTCACTGGCCGGACCGCGCCGGGTGCTTAAAAACAACACCTTGATAACCCGGATGTCGTCATCCTTGGGGAAGCTCAGGATGTCATTTTGCTTCAGGGTGGCGTGGCCTTTGCGGACGACATCGTCGTTGAGTCGGAGCTTGCCCGACGCACACAACCGTGCGGCCAGGGTACGACTTTTGAAGAAGCGGGCATGCCACAGCCATTTATCGATGCGCAACATTTCAATCTTCATCGCGGCAAGGTCAGCTCTTTTAGTTTGGCAAACGGCGAGTGCGGATCGAGGGCAACTTTCTTAGCTGGCCTGGGTTTGCGTACAGGTTTTGATTTCTGATCGACGGCGAACAGGTCTCCGTCCTGACGGAAGCCAAGCTCATGCAAAATGGCGATCATGTCCTCGGCCCCGCAGCCGGCCTGCGACAACAATTGGCTGTCCACGGCAAAGGGCCCCTTTCGCCCCAACTGCCAGGCCCGGGCGGCGATCCGCTCAAGAATATCCAGGCGCAAGGCCAGGCGTCCCGTCGGACGATAACCGATGGCCGCAAGGTAACCCCGTGGGAAATCGCCGGTCGGCAGCGACACCCGTCCCGGATGGGGGATTTCCGGTGCAATTTGGACATCGTTGGCCAATGCCCACAGCAGGCTTAAGAAACTGGTCGGGGCCGGTTTCAGCAGTCCAGGCAGATAGACGCTGACGCGGCCGATAATGATGCCGAGGGATCTCAAGGCTTTACGCTCGTCGCGGCTGAGGGCCGCGATTTGTTGATCGAGCGCCGCCCTTGGCAACGATCCCATATTTTCCGAAAGCTGAAAAACAAGCCCCCTGGCGGCACCCGTAAGATCGGCTGCCTCGGCATCACAGAGCGGTTTTAAAATTTCCCGGCGCTTAGTCGACAACCACGCAGTCAGGCGTTTGGTGATGCGCTCAAGCGCTGTCGCTTCCAGGAGCTCCGATGCCATCGGCTCAATGAGCGGCGAAAGGGCGCTCGTGCCCCGCTTAAGGCGGGCAATGTCATGATCGGCGAAGACAATTGTGCCACACTCTTTTAGGCTTATTTTTTTATTGGCGGTTGTTTCCAGGGCCCGGATGCGGGCTTCGAATTCCGGGACAAGGGCGTGCCTGGCCGCTTGCAAAATGGATTTATCGGCGGCGTCGGCGATGAAACAAAAACCCTCAAGCCGCCCGATATCGTGGCCTTCGACCATTACCGTACCATCGCGCCTAACGGTGGCGAGCATGCCGCCGGGATCGCGCAGGCGTTTGACCAGCACGGTGGTGCGGCGATCGACGAAGCGCAGGGTCAGACTTTCGTGCAGGGCGTCGGACAGGCGGTCCTCTACGGCGCGGGTCCGTTCCTGCCAGTGTGTGGCGTCTTCAAGCCAGTCGCCACGGTGGGCGACGTAGGTCCAGGTGCGGATGTTGGCCAGCCTGCCGGTTAAGGTGTCGATGTTGCCATCGCTGCGGTCGATGCGTTGGACATGCTCGGCGATCCAGTCCGTCGGCAGCTTTCCGCGCCCGCCATTTGCCATCAGGTGGCCGTAAATGCGGCCAAGCAGGTTGGCGTGGGCATCGCTCATGACTTTGCGGAAGTCGGGGATCTGGCAGACTTCCCACAACAGGGCGACATCGTCGCGGCTGGCCGCCATGTCGGCGATGGCGGGTTCGGCAGCTAGTAAGGTCAGGGCCGCCTCGTCGTCGCCACCCCCGGCGCGGATTAGTCCCGGCAGTCCCGGCGGCATGGCAAGGGTGCCTTGCAAGGCCTTAAGGGAGGACATGTCGGGTTCCGGGTTGCGCCAGTAAATCAGCTTGACCGGGCGGAAACGGTGCTCTTCGATGTCGTCGATAATTTGTGGATCAAGGGCCCCGGCGTCGGCGGTGATGCCGAAGGTGCCATCGTTCATGTGGCGTCCGGCACGCCCGGCAATCTGCGCCAGTTCGGGGGCGATCAGGGGTCGCGCGCGCTTGCCGTCGAATTTGCGGGTGGCGGCAAAGGCGACATGATCGACATCCATGTTAAGGCCCATGCCGATGGCGTCGGTGGCGACAAGGATATCGACTTCGCCAGCCTGATACATGGCGACCTGGGCGTTACGGGTGCGCGGGCTTAAGGCCCCCATCACCACCGCCGCGCCGCCGCGGTGGCGACGGACCTGTTCGGCGATGGCGTAAACGTCGGTAGCCGAAAAGGCGACAATGGCGCTTTGCGGGGCCAGCCTGTTGATCTTGCGCTCGCCGCTGTAGCTTAAGGTCGAGAAACGCGGACGCTTATCGAACGTCGCCTCGGGGACCAGTTTCTTCAGCAACGGGCGGATCGTCTCGGCACCCAGAAACAGGGTTTCCTCCGATCCCCTTGCGTGCAGCAGGCGGGCGGTGAAGACATGGCCGCGTTCGGGATCGGCGCACATCTGAATTTCATCGACGGCAAGAAAGGCGACAGGCCGATCCAGGGGCATGGATTCTACGGTGCAGATGAAATACTGGGCACCGGGCGGGACGATTTTCTCCTCGCCGGTGATCAGTGCCACTTTTGCCGCCCCTTTGGCGGCGACGGCGCGGTCATAATTCTCGCGGGCCAGAAGGCGCAACGGGAAGCCGATGATACCGGAGCGATGGCCAAGCAGACGCTCCATGGCAAAGTGGGTCTTGCCGGTGTTGGTCGGGCCGAGGACGGCAAGGATGCGGGAGGGCTGATTGGTCATGGCGTCTCTACGGGTTTTTTAACCATCGGTACGAAAGCGACGGGCAGGGTTGTGCGAAAACGAACTTTACCATCACCCTGTTTAACACCGCGTTTCAGAAGTTGGGTGGAAAACCGTGGGCCCACCGGCACGATGATGCGACCTCCTTCTTTAAGTTGCCGACAAAGGGCCTCGGGGATGCTTGTCGGGGCGGCGGTGACGATGATGGCGTCGAACGGCGCTTGCTCGGGCCAGCCTTTATAGCCGTCGCCGTGGCGCACCTCGATATTGTCGTAGCCGAGCTCTGCCAGCCGCTTGGCCGCACTTTCGGCCAGGGATTTAACGGCTTCCATAGAATAGACAGTCCCCGCAATTTCGCCCAGGACGGCGGCTTGATAACCCGATCCGGTGCCGATCTCAAGCACCCGGTCCGATGCGTGCAGGTCAAGCAAGTCTGTCATCAAGGCGACGATATAAGGTTGCGATATTGTCTGGCCGTAGCCGATGGGCTGTGGGCGGTTAATGTAGGCCAGCCTTTCCTCGCCGGGCGGCAGAAAGTCATGGCGCGGGACACGGGCCATGGCTGCCATGACCTTGCTTGAGAAATGTCGCCGACCGGTAAAAGTCGCAGTTTCCAGGGCGTTGCCCTCGATTTCCTCGAGCAGCCGTTGGCGCATATCTTCAATTTCGTTTGTCTTCATGGCGATATATAAGCACAAAAGTTTTTATCAGGGGACTTGCGTAATTTTTGATTCTCCCACATATCTCCCCAACATAATCTTCTTTCAACCGATAGCTTGGGGAAATCAAAGACATCATGGCTAAGGAAAAATTTACATTTCAGGCGGAAGTCAGCAAGCTTCTCGATATCGTCGCACGATCATTATACAGTCAGAAGGAAATTTTCCTGCGCGAACTGGCGTCCAATGCGTCGGACGCCTGCGACAAACTGCGCTACGCCGCCCTGACCGATCCCGCCCTCGGCGATGATACGGATTTCAGGATCGTCCTCAGCGTCGATGCCAAAGCCAAGACCCTGTCGATTGCCGATAACGGCATCGGTATGTCCCATGATGAATTGATCGAAACCCTGGGCACCATTGCCAAATCCGGCACCGAGGCCTTCCTCGCCCAGGCCAACGGCGGCGATGATAAAGATAACGTCTCGCTGATCGGCCAGTTTGGTGTCGGCTTCTATTCGGCGTTCATGGTCGCCTCCCAGGTCGATGTTCTGACCCGTAAGGCCGGTGAGAAAGAGGCCTGGCTGTGGAATTCCGACGGACGCGGTGAATTCACCATCGAGGCCGCCGAACGCGATTCTTGCGGCACGACGGTAACTTTGCACCTGAACAAAGAAGACAAGGAATACCTGGACGAGCCACGCATCAGCCACATCATCAAGGCCCATTCCGATCATATCGGTATCCCCATCGTCTTTAAGGATGGCGAGCGCGAGGAAACCCTGAATTCGGCCTCGGCCCTGTGGACCCTGCAAAAAAACGAGATCAAGGCCGAACAATACACGGAATTTTACCATCACCATGCACAACCGGGTCGAAGGCGTAATCAGCTACACCAACTTGCTGTTCATTCCGACTATGGCACCGTTCGACCTGTTCACGCCCGAACGTAAAGGCCACGTCAAACTGTACGTCAACCGGGTCTTCATTACCGAAGACTGCGAAGGACTTCTGCCGCCTTACTTGCGCTTCCTGCGCGGTATCGTCGATTCCGAAGACCTGCCGCTGAACATCAGCCGCGAGATGTTCCAGCATGATCCGCGCCTGACCAAAATCAAAACCGGTCTGACCAAAAGGGTTTTGACTGAACTGAAGAAAAAAGCCGAGAAAAAGCCTGAAGAATATGCCGCGTTCTGGCAGAGTTTCGGGGCCGTCTTGAAAGAAGGCATCTACGAAGATCAGACCAACCGGGAAAAAATTCTCGAAATAGCGCGCTTCCAGACGACCACGTCCGATGCGCCGCGCAGTCTGGCCGCCAATGTTGCCGACATGAAGGAAGGCCAGGAGGCGCTCTACTATAACACTGGTGAAAATCTCGAGATGGTTCGTCAAAGCCCGCAACTTGAAGGCTTCCGCGCCCGTGGAGTTGAAGTCTTGTTGATGACCGATCCGGTCGATGAATTCTGGCTGCCCGCCGTCGGTTCTTATGAAGGCAAGGATTTTAAATCGGTGACCCGTGGCGGTGCCGACCTCGATGACATCAAGGAAGAGGCAGGTGCCGATAAAGACGCCAAGGACAAAAAGAAGAAAGCCAAGAAGCAGGCACCCGGCATTGACGAGTTGGTCGCGGCTTTGAAAATTGCCTTGGGCGAGGCGGTCAAGGATGTCGCCGTTTCGACGCGCCTGACCGACAGCCCGGTTTGCCTGGTTTCTGGCGAAGGCGATATGGATATCCAGCTGGAACGCATGCTAAAGCAGCACAAGCAACTGGGCCAAT
>CBFDEA010000127.1:0-5925 GCA_965603695.1 uncultured Rhodospirillaceae bacterium
TAGCTTCCGAAACGCTCTCACCGAGCCCGCCTTGCGACGCAGCCTCGCCACCAAGGGCGGCGACGGGGCCAAGCGCCATGGTCGCCACCTTGTCTTTAAGTTCGCTCAACAGCCGTACCGCCAGTTTCGGCCCGACCCCCGGCGCCCGGGTAATCGTCGCCTTGTCGTTCGAAGCAATCGCCTGAACCAGCTCGTCGCCGCTTAAGACGGACAGAATGGCCAGCGCCACTTTGGCCCCGACGCCCTGCACCGTCGTCAACAGTTTGAACCAGGAACGTTCGGATTCTTCAAAGAAACCGTACAGGTGAATGTGGTCTTCACGGACATGGGTTTCGATAACCAGCGATGCCGCTTCGCCCGGGATCAAGCGGCCCAACGTGCGGCTCGAACAGAAGACCAGATAACCGACGCCGGAAACATCGATAACGGTCCAGTCGCTGCCGCACTGGTCGATCAGTCCGGTCAGCTTGGCGATCATCGTGCGCCTCCCACGGCCTTAAGGACAAACGCCGCACTGGCCCTGTGATGGGCATGGCAGATCGCCACGGCCAGGGCATCGGCGGCATCGGGACCGGATATCTCGATTCCCGGAAGCAGGGTCTTAACCATCATCTGGACTTGTTCCTTGGCCGCGTGACCGGCCCCGACGACCGACTTTTTAATCAGGTTCGGGGTGTATTCGCTAACCACCAGCCCGGCCAGGGCAGGCACCAGCATGACGACGCCACGGGCTTGTCCCAGCTTCAGGGTCGATGTCGGGTTTTTGTTAACGAAGGTTTCCTCGACGGCAGCCTCAAGCGGTGCAAAGCGTTCGACGACGTCAACCAGGCCATCATAGAGTTCGACCAGGCGTGAGCCGAGATCGCCACTAGCGGTGCTCGACACAGTGCCATTGGCAATATGGATCAGGCGGTTGCCATCGCTTTCGATGACCCCCCAGCCGGTCTTTCTCAAACCCGGATCGAACCCGATCAGCCTCATGATTTTTACAGTCCCTGTATTTATGCGCTTAAGCGTTCCATGACTTCGTCGGAGACTTCAAAGTTTGAAGCCACCCGCTGGACATCGTCGTTGTCTTCCAGCACGTCGAGCAGTTTAAGCAACGTCATAGCCTTGTCTTCGTTCAGTTCCGTGGTTGTCTGTGGCTTCCAGTCGAGGCGGGCGTCTTCGGGGGTGCCGAATTTCTCCTCCAAGGCGTCGCGCACGGTGCCCAGGTCATCGGGCGAACAGACGATTTCATGACCATCTTCGCTTGAGACGACATCGCTGGCCCCGGCTTCCAGGGCCGCTTCGAACATGTCATCGGCGCTGGCTGCGGCCAGTGGATATTCGACGAAGCCGACCTGATCGAACATGAAGCCGACACTGCCCGTCTCGCCAAGATTGCCGCCATACTTGGTGAAGGCGGAACGCACTTCGGCGGCGGTACGGTTGCGGTTATCGGTCAGGGTCTCGACAATCAGGGCGACGCCGCCGGGGCCGTAGCCTTCGTAGCGGACCTCGTCGAAGTTGGTGTCGTCACCGCCACCGGCACCTTTTTTGATGGCGCGCTCCATATTATCTTTGGGCATATTGACCGCCTTGGCCGCGGCAATAGCGGTGCGCAGACGTGGATTCATATCCGGGTCGGGCATGCCGGTCTTGGCGGCGACGGTCAACTCGCGGATGTGCTTGGCGAACACTTTGGCGCGCTTGGCGTCCTGTGCGCCCTTGCGGTGCATGATATTTTTGAACTTTGAATGGCCAGCCATGGTCTCTGAACTTATCCCTTTTTAAGCAAAATCAAGTGGAAGACATCGCGCGCTTATACCATATATAGCGACAAGGCGCACAAAAACGAATGCCAACGAACGCCGCGTCGCGTCCAAACTAATAGCAACGCAATATGGCAGCAATTGGGCGGGTGGGTAAAGCGCAGCAGTGGCGTTATACTGCCTGAAACAAACAACAAAGGAGACGACCATGTTCAGCCATCATTCACCGCCGACAATTGTTGCCCCGGCTTCGGCCTATTCCCAGGGCGTCGCGGCACCCGCCGGGGCGCGTTGGCTGCATATATCGGGGCAGATCGGGCTCGACCCGGATGGCACGTTGGTCGGTGACGCGCGGGCCCAGATGGATGCCTGCTGGCACAACATCTTCGCCATCCTGGCGGATGCCGATATGGTCAAGGAAAACATCATCAAAATAACCGCCTATATCACCGACGCGACGCATGTCGGCACCTATCGGGAGACCCGCGACAGCAACCTGGACGGCCACCTGTGCGCATCGACCCTGGTCGTCGTCAGCGCCCTCGCCCACCCCGACTGGGTGGTCGAGATTGAGGCGGTGGCGGCCGGGTAATCAACCCGGTACGTTTTGCGCCAGGCGCCCGCCGAGGCGTACCGGTTCGACGGATTTGGCAAAGCCGGTGACGTCGTCGGTTTCGATCAGGACGCCGCACAGGGTCGCCTCGCCGTTCGCCGGTTCGAGTTTTCCCGATGGCAATTTCGACGTGAAACGTGCCAGCGCCGGCTCCTTGGTCATGCCGATCACCGAATTGTAATCGCCGCACATGCCCATGTCGGTCTGGTAAGCGGTGCCGCCGGGCAGAATCTGCGCGTCGGCGGTCGGGATATGGGAGTGGGAACCGACGACGACCGAGGCCCGGCCGTCGCAATGGTGGCCCATAGCCATTTTTTCGCTGGTCGCCTCGGCATGCATATCGACGATAATGGCGTCAACATCCCGACCCAGGGTGTGCTTGGCCAAAACCTTCTCGACGGCGAGAAAAGGATCGTCAAGCGGGTCCATGAACAACCGCCCCATGGGGTGGATGACCAGCACTTTTTTACCGTCTGGCGTCTCGAAAACCCCCGAACCCGTTCCGGGTGTCCGCGCCGGGTAGTTGATCGGACGCAGCAGCTTGGGGTCTTTATCGATGTAGTTCATGATCTCGCGCTGGTCCCAGACATGATTACCGGTGGTAATGACGTCGACGCCAACCTGATAAAAGGTATCGCAGATTTTTTCGGAAATGCCGAAACCATGGGCCGCGTTTTCGCCGTTGACGAGGACGAAATCGAGCTTCAGACGGGTCCGTAAATCTTCAATATTATTGAGTATCGCCTGACGTCCGCTTTTGCCGACGACGTCGCCGCACATGAGAATTCTCATTGGTTACCTTTTTTGTTTTTTTTGATCTGACACTTCAACGGCCAGACGCAGGGTCTTTATATCGACGTTGCCCTGCTCCGTCATTATATGGAAGGTGTTTGGTGGAAATTGAATAGGGAAAATAACCGCCATGCGCGGCGGTTGCGCGTCACTGCTGTCGCGGTGCGGCAAATGTTCGGCCAGGGTTTTCTTCGATTGGCTGAAATACCATTCCAGCATCTCTTCGGAACTGTAATCCAGGCCACTGGCGGTTTCGGTGAAAATCGCCGCCTTTTCCTTATCGATGCCGTACAGATTTTCAGTTTCCCGCGGCAGTTTCAAGGTGTCGCTTTCGGGGTGATAAAAATCAATATCGAGACCAATATGGTTGATGCGAAAAGCGTCCATATCAAATACTGCCTTGTTCGGTGACGATAAAATCCAGGCGCTGATCGAAATCATCGCGGGGAACCATTTCTACACGCTGAGCGGCGAAGGCGACGCCGATGGAAACGACGCCTCCAGCCTCTTTCAACTTGGCCAGGGTGCGATCATAGAAACCACCGCCCTGCCCCAACCTGTAGCCGTGCCTGTCAAAGGCCAAAAGCGGGCTCAGAATGACATCGGGGACGACCTCATCGCGCGCGGCCTTCGGCTGCACGGTTTTGAGCGGGCCTTCGACCAGCACATCTCCCGCAGACCAGCGCCGAAAGATAAGCGGCTGGGCATCTTTTACAACAACGGGCAAGGCCACGTCCCAGCCTTTTTCGGTGAGTTGGATCATCAGGGGAGTGAGGTCGATTTCGCTGCCAATGGCCCAGTAGCCAGCAATCGTCGTCACCGCTTTATTTTCGAGAAGCGTCAACACATGCCCCGCCAAAGCGCGCGCCGCACCTTCGCCATTGAGTTCATGGGCCTTCATCCGTCTTGCCCGCGCTGACTTACGCAAGGAATCCTTGTCGTTATCGGCAGACATGTAAGAGCAAGACCCCTAACCAAAAGAAACAGAACGGAGCCGCGGGGTCGTTGGCGATGAATCCACCGTGGCCTGCGGTTGCAGGTGGGCGCCACATACCGAACCCACGAGTCCGGCAGAGATAGCTCCCTAAGGGTAGATATTGGCCCCAGGGATATCGTTGCCTGACGAGACCCGCAGCAACCGTTCCTACTCCATATCTATGCTTGTTCGAGACCTACCGCAATATTTTCAATGCGCTCGGCGAGTTTTTCTATCGTCGCGGCGAATTCTTCCTCGCTTTTGGCCGAACCGCCGTCGCCACCACCGCTTCCTTTGAGGGTCTCATTTTCGCTATAAAGATCCGAGAGTTCATCGGCCAGCAGCAGGGAAACCATGACCAGCAGCCGGGAATCGCCAACTTGACCGACGGCGGCGACCAGTTCGTTGAGGCGCTTGTCGACATAATCACCCAGGCGAGTCAGATGCGCTTCCTGACCGTCATCGCAGGCGACCTGATATTTGCGTTCGTTAATGGTGATCGAGACTTGCGACATGAATTTCCTTCTTAAACCTCTTTAAGGACGGCTTTAAGACGATTGATGGCGCTATCGAGACGCTCGCCGGTAATTTTGTTGAGGCCTGTGAGTTTTTTGTTTTCCGCGCGAAGCGTCGCCATTTCAGGGTCGCCTGCGCCGATGTTTTGCCCCGCCAGCGCTTTTTCCAAGCGCCCCATCGCCGCGTCAAGCCGCGCATTGGCAGTTTTCATCCGCGTCGGCTTGCTATTCTTATTTCCCCCGAGCGCCACTTTTTAATCCCTACATACTAACGAAAAAACACATAAAAACCGATGCTTAAAACAACAAGCGCATGTTTTGACTGAGGAACATTATGCCCTGCCCATTGAGCCCGTCAACCGGCAGGCTGACGATTATTGTAAAATAGGGACAATATCGCCATTGACGGGCGTAAAAATCCGTTCAATCTTGCCCCCACCCGATAGGGTGAGCCCCTACCCCCCGGCAGGGGTGTTAGCCGCCGCGGGGGTTCATGCTATTTAAGGGATCAATGAATTTGGTTTTAAAGTGTTTCCAGGGATTTTTCATTTTTACAGGTCGGATGACCGACAATTGGGAGAGTTATTATGGCGATTCGCGTAGCAATTAATGGTTTTGGTCGTATCGGTCGATTGACCTTTCGGGCCTTGGTCGAGTCCGGCCGTGACGATGTTGAAGTCGTCGGCATCAACGATCTGGGTTCGGCGGAAGCCAACGCCCATCTTTTGAAATACGATTCGGTTCACGGCGTCCTTCCTGCCGATGTCACCGTCACCGGCGACGTCATGAACGCCGGACGCGGCGACGTCAAAGTGACCTCCGAACGTGACCCCTCGGCCCTGCCTTGGGGCGACCTTGGCGTCGATGTGGTTTACGAATGCACCGGCATTTTTGCCTCCAAGGACAAATCCTCCGTGCATCTCGGTGCCGGGGCCAAGAAAGTTCTGGTTTCGGCCCCAGCCTCGGGTGCCGATCTGACCGTCGTTTACGGCGTCAACGACGACAAACTCAAAGCCGAACACACGGTCGTCTCCAACGCCTCTTGCACGACCAACTGCCTGGCCCCTGTCGCCAACATCCTCAACCAGTTGGTTGGCATCGAAAAAGGCTTCATGACCACGGTTCACTCATTCACCGGCGATCAGCGCACGGTCGATACCCTGCACTCCGACCTCGGCCGGGCCCGAGCCGCCTCGCTCAACATCATTCCGGCATCGACCGGCGCGGCCAAGGCCGTCGGCCTGGTGCTGCCGGAACTCGATGGCAAGCTCGACG
>CBFDEA010000128.1:0-5912 GCA_965603695.1 uncultured Rhodospirillaceae bacterium
ACTCCGACTGTGCGGTCGATGACGCCCGGCTGGTTATTTTAAACGCCCAGGATGCCGCCGCGCGCGGTGCCCACATTCACACCCGCACAGAAGTAACGTCCGCCACCCGCAACGGCGATCAATGGGACATTGCCTTAAAGGATAACCAGAGCGGCAAGACGTCAAACATCCACGCCCGCACCCTGGTCAATGCCACCGGCCCCTGGATCGGTGACGTTGTCGCGACCCGCATCACCGTGCCTAGCCAGGCCCGCATTCGCATGGTCAAAGGCAGTCACATCGTCGTTCCACGCATGTTCGACCACGACAAGGCCTATATTTTCCAAAACCCCGACCAGCGGATTATTTTTGCCATTCCCTATCAGCATGACTTCACCCTGATCGGCACCACCGATATTGACTATTGCGGCAATCCAGAGGACGTCGCCGCAGGAAGCGACGAAATCGCTTACCTTTGCCAGGCCGTCAGTGAATATTTTTCCAGGGCCGTCTTGCCTGGCGATGTTGTGTGGTCTTATTCCGGTGTCCGCCCGCTCTATGATGATGGCAAGTCGGCGGCCCAGGAAGCGACCCGCGATTATGTCCTGGAGCGCGACGGCAGCCCCGGTGGTGCCGTCGTCCTCAATGTGTTCGGCGGCAAAATCACCACCTACCGCAAGCTCGCCGAAGAGGTTCTCAGCAAATTGGAGCCCTGGTTCCCAGCCATGGCAAAAGCCTGGACGGCTGGCGCAACATTACCCGGCGGCGATTTCCCTGTCGAAGGAAGGGACTCGCTGGTGGCTAAACTGGCACGGCAATATCCCGAAATTCCCGCCACCTTGCTCAATCGCTATGTCCGCACCTATGGCACACTCAGCGCCATGATACTGGGGCAGAGTTCAACCGTGGCCGATCTTGGCTATCATTTTGGGGCCGGGCTTTACCGGTGCGAGGTCGACTATCTGGTCCAACACGAATGGGCGATAAGCGCCGAAGACATCGTTTGGCGGCGCACCAAACTTGGCCTTACGATAAGCCCCGAGGAAGTTGCCGATCTTTCATCATGGTTGAAAGATACCTCGGCTGAGGGAAAATCCCTTGTAGGATAAAGCAAGTCGTCTCGAGAGGAAGAAATACCATGTCAAATTTCGTTCTTGCCATTGATCAGGGAACCACTTCATCGCGGGCTATCGTGTTCGATAGCAACCATCTCCCCGTGGCCACCGCCCAGCAGGAATTCACCCAGCATTTTCCCCAGTCAGGATGGGTCGAACACGATCCCGAGGACATTTGGCAGTCAACCATTGCCACTTGCCATGCGGCCATCGCAAAAGCCGGAATTTCGGCCAGCGCCATCGCCGCCATCGGCATCACCAACCAGCGCGAAACGACCGTTGTCTGGGACCGGGATACCGGCAAAGCGATCCACCACGCTATTGTCTGGCAGGATCGGCGAACCGCCGATATTTGCGCAGCATTGAAAAATAACGGACTCGAGGCCGATGTTTCGGCGCGAACGGGTTTGCTGTTGGACCCCTACTTCTCTGGCACAAAAATCGCCTGGATACTGGATAATGTGGAAGGTGCCCGGGCCGCCGCCGAGGCCGGGAAACTCGCCTTTGGCACCATTGACAGTTTTCTTCTCTGGCGTCTGAGCGACGGCAAGGTGCATGCAACCGATGCCACTAACGCCAGCCGCACTTTATTGTACGACATCCATAAAGGCGCATGGTCGGAAGAGCTCTGCAAGCACTTCAATGTACCCATGACGATGTTGCCGGAAGTAAAGGACAGCGCCGCCGATTACGGCGAAACATCACCCGGGTTGTTCGGCACGGCCATTCCCGTTTGCGGTATCGCCGGTGACCAGCAGGCGGCGTCCATCGGGCAGGCCTGCTTTAAACCTGGCATGATGAAATCAACTTACGGCACCGGCTGTTTTGCGGTCTTGAATACGGGCGAAATCCCGGTCGTCTCAACAAACAAGTTACTAACGACGATTGCCTATCAGCTAAATGGCAAGCCGACTTATGCTCTTGAGGGCTCAATATTCATAGCGGGTGCTGCGGTGCAGTGGCTGCGAGATGGTTTGAAGATTATCGATAACGCCGCAGAGACAGGAACCCTCGCTGCACAAGCCGACGAAAACCAGAACGTTTATCTGGTGCCTGCCTTTGTCGGCCTTGGCGCGCCTTATTGGGATGCCGACGCCCGCGGCGCTCTTTACGGCATCACCCGTGGCACAGGCCCGGCCGAACTGGCAAAGGCGGCGTTGGAAAGCGTCGGCTATCAAACCCGCGACCTGCTGGAAGCCATGCGCGGCGATTGGAAAGGCGCGGGATCTGACACGGTGTTGCGCGTTGATGGCGGAATGACGGCATCGGACTGGACCATGCAATTCCTGTCCGACATTCTCGGCGTGCCTGTCGACAGGCCCCAGGTGCAGGAAACGACGGCCCTGGGTGCGGCTTATCTGGCCGGCATGCATTGTGGCCTATATCCTGGATTAGAAGGGTTCGCCGAAACCTGGGCGCTGGACCAACGCTTTGAACCAGTGTTGGATGAGGGGCCACGCGAGACACTCTACGCGGGCTGGAAAGAAGCCGTTCATCGAACCCTGAGCGGCAGTTGAGGTGACAATATCATGGCCGCTCAGAAAGAAATCATAACCCCGACCATAGACTTTCAGGCCAAGGCTCACGAGTTATTGCCCGATAACGCCAGTTATGACTCGTGCCTAGCCTGTGGATTATGTTCATCGGGCTGCCCCGCTTCCGGCCTTTACGGCATAGACCCGCGACGTTTCATCCGCATGGCCATGCTCGGGATGAACGAGGAGCTCTCGAACACCCCGTGGATATGGACCTGCACCATGTGCCGACGATGCGCCTACGTTTGCCCCATGAACATTGATGTTTCCGTTCTGGTTGGCTACGCCCGAAGCGTCTGGCCGAAAGAAAAAAAACCGCAGGGCATCGTTCGTTCTTGCGAGGCGCAGATGACGTCGGCAAGCACCAGCGCCATGGGCATAATGCCCGACGATTTTGTCGAGATAATCGAAGAGACCGTCGACGAATTGCATCAGGAGGACGAACGTTTTAAAGACCTGAAAGTGCCCATGGACAAAAAGGGTGCGTATTTTTTCGTCAATCAGAATTCCAGGGAACCGGCAGCCGAACCCGAAGAACTGGGGCCTTTATGGAAAATTTTCGACTACGTCGGGGCCGACTGGACCTATTCCTCAAAGGGTTGGGCGGCGGAAAATTTTTGCATGTTCACCGGTGACGAAACGGCATGGAAAGAAATGGTCAAACAGCGAGTCGACGCCATCAATGAACTGGATTGCAAGGTCTGGATCAATACCGAATGCGGTCATTCCTTCTACACTATGTGGGCCGGGATTGAACGATTTGGTCTGAAAGCGAATTTCGAAGCCGCCAGCCTCATCAGCTATTACGCCCAGTGGATCAGAGAGGGAAAATTGCCCGTTAATTCGGACTGGAACACCGAAAACTTAAAGTTCACTATTCAGGATCCCTGCCAACTGGTTCGCAAATCCATTGGCAATCCCGTTGCCGATGACCTGCGCTACGTCGCCAGAGAACTGGTCGGAGCCGATAATGTGATCGACATGCAACCCTGTCGCAGCGCCAACTATTGCTGTGGCGGCGGCGGCGGCTTTCTGCAAGCAGGCATGAACGAGCAACGCCGCGCCTATGGTAAACGGAAGTTTGACCAGATTGCGGTGACGCAGGCCCAATACGTGCTAACCCCCTGTCACAATTGCCATTCCCAAATCACCGATATTGGAGAATTCTACGGCGGGGCCTATCGCGTGATCCATTTCTGGACCCTGATCTGCCTGTCGCTCGGCATCCTTGGTGAAAACGAGCGCAAGTATCTGGGGCCGGACCTGATGGAAATCGGCCTGTAGGATGCATATGCCATGAGCACCGTTGATTCGGCAGGAACCAGATTCTACGACACCGAGGTGCTGATTATCGGTGGCGGCGTCACGGGGACGGGCATCATGCGCGATTTGGCGTTGCGCGGTTTCCAATGTCTGCTAGTTGAGCGCAAGGACCTCAATGCCGGGGCGTCCGGCGGCAATCACGGACTCCTGCACAGTGGCGGTCGTTATGCCTCGAGCGATTGGCAAACCGCCGCCGAATGCCGGATGGAATCCGATATCCTCAAGCGTATGGCACCTGAATGCATCGACGATTGCGGCGGTTTGTTTGTCGCCGTTGATGGAGACGACTCCGTTTTTGCCGAGCGCTTTCCCGAACACTGTGCTAGGGCCGGCATCGACTGCCAGTCATTAAGCCCTGCCGAAGCCAGGGAGAAGGAACCCAATCTTTCCGACACGGTCTTCGCCGCCTATGCCGTGCCGGACGCTAGCATCGACCCGTTCCACATCACGCTCGGCAACGTCAATCATGCCCAACGACTGACCGACAGCCATTTCCTGCCGCATACGGAGGTGGTTGAATTTGACATTGCCGACGGCGTTATTGTGAGCGCCTTGTGTCGCGACCTCCGCTCGGGCGAAAGCATTCGAATTCGCGCCAGCCAAGTGGTTAATGCGACCGGAGCCTGGGCCAAAAACGTGGCTCAACTGGCGGGCTGCAAGGATGTTGATCTGCTTTACACAAAGGGAACGCTGATTGTCAGCAATTCGCGAATTTCCACCGGGGTTATCAACCGCTTGCGTCCACCAGGTGACGGCGACATCCTGGTTCCCGGTGGCACCGTCTCCCTTTTGGGCACGACGTCTGACAAGGTCGATAGCCTCAAGGGGCAGCGTCCAACCGTATACGAGGTTGATCATATTCTGAATGAAGGCATACCGATGCTGCCGTGTTTGCGCGAGACACGTTTCATACGTGCCTTTTCCGGCGTGCGCCCGCTGCTCCAATCGCCTGATGTCGGAGCGGATGGCCGCAAGGCGAGCAGAGGTTTTCAATTGTTCGATCATGAAGACCAAGGCCTGGACAATTTCGCCAGCATTGTTGGCGGTAAACTGACAACCTATCGCTTGATGGCGGAAAAGGTGAGCGATCTGGTAACGCACCGCATGGGGCGTGATGCACCCTGTAAAACAGCCAGCGAATCCTTGCCTGCCGACGACAGTGTGCGTTGGACTAAACCCGGCTATGCGCCGCGTTACTGGTATCAACGAAACGACCCGACTGATGCGATCCTGTGTGAATGTGAAATGGTTCCGCGCTCGGCGATTGATGAAATTGTCGAGACGGCGCCCGGTGCCGAAAGCCATATGACCCTGAGCGCCATCGGATTGCGCTCTCGGGTCGGCAAGGGCGCCTGTCAGGGTTCCTTCTGCGCCGCCCGGGTTTCATCCTATCTTTATGACAGCGGCATCTATAACGGTGTTGAAGGACACGACCACATGTGCGACTTCGTGGCCGAAAGGTTCAAGGGCGTCCGGCCCATTCTATGGGGTAAGCAGATGCCGCAGATGGAACTGGCGGAAGCCTTTCATTGCGGTCTTTTGGGCCTCGACATTAAAAAAGGGGGCGAGTCCGGATAGTCCGCATGAAACGTGACTTAAGAAACTACACCACCCAGTTGACGGTGATTGGTTCAGGCCTTGCGGGGTTCGCAGCCAGCATGTTCGCGCTGGATCGTGGCATCACGACGGCCCAGATCGGAAACACGGGAGCGGTTGCCTACACCACCGGCCACTTCGACCTGCTCGGGAGTGAAGCCGGTAAGATCATTGATGATCCCTGGCAGGGGCTTGAGGCCTTGCGCCGGGACGAACCCGACCATCCGCTGTCCCGCATTTGCGATGATGATATTCGGACCGCCTTTTCCAAATTCATTGAGGTCCTGTCCTCGCTGGGGCTTGAATACAGCCAACCGGGTGATAAGAATTTGAAGACCCTTCTGCCGGGTGGCATCGTCAAGCC
>CBFDEA010000129.1:0-5892 GCA_965603695.1 uncultured Rhodospirillaceae bacterium
GATCGAATCCGACGTCAAGATGATCGGTTGTCAGATGACCCTGGACTTGTTCGAAATGGACAACAAGGATTTGATCGATAACATTGATATTGGCGGAGCCGCCACCTACATGGAAGGCGCGCTCAAATCTGATATCAACCTCTATATTTGATCGACGTTTGCGATGAGGTTCTCAAGCAGGGTAAGGGTGGCTGGCAATGGTGAGTGCAACTTCTTCCGATAAGACAGATTCCGGGGACGCCGGTGCTGTCGGCGGTGTGGGGTCGCCCTTAAGTCAAAAACCCCTGGATCGGCTGTTCGGCCTGTGCAACGTCGAACAGCATGAGGAATTTGAATCGGAACGCCGTTCCATGCGTCTGCATGGTCATTCGACGACAATCCGGCTGGAGCGCGCCTATTGGACCGTTCTGGGGATACTCGCCGCCGAGGAGGATATTACCGTCGCCGCCTTGGTGACACGCATTCACGACCACTGTCAGGTTGCCAATGACAAGAACCTGGCGTCTTGTCTGCGGGTGGTCTGCTTGAAATACATCAACATCTGCACTTGATGAAGTCCTAATATACGGATAGATTTTAACGACGTTAAACAGGAGAATATCTTATGACGACGACACTCGACACCAAGGGCATGAACTGTCCGTTGCCGATCCTTAAAGCCAAAAAAGCAATCAAGGAACTTGCTGACGGCGAGACCCTTCAGGTGCTTTCCACAGACCCCGGTTCGGTCAAGGATTTCGAAGCCTTTTGCCGCTCCACCGGCAATAGCTTGCTCGATAGCAATGAGGCAGACGGTGTATTCACCTATATGATTAAAAAAGGCGCATAACTTATTGTCTTTAAAAAGGTAATACGTTTTTATTATTGGGCCGGTTTCCTGTTTATGGAGACTGGCCCTTCGTCTTTAAGGGCCTGCGGGCGGTGTAATTTCGGGACAAACCATTCAATGATTTTCGGCTCTTTGTATCGACACTCCGGGTTGGTTTTTGCGTTCATATTGATGACCCTCACTATGTCGCCAATTGGCAATGCCGAGGCGGCGGAATTGGTCATGTTCGAAAGCGAAGGCTGCGAATGGTGTGAGACCTGGAACGAAGAAATCGGTGTCGTCTACGACAAAACCACTGAGGCCAAGATCGTTCCCTTGCGCCGGGTCGATATCGATGACGACAGGCCTGTCGATCTGCTAAATCTGGATGGCCTGATGTATACCCCGACTTTCATTGTCATCGACGATGGCCGCGAAGTCGGGCGCATCATCGGCTACCCTGGTGAAGATTTTTTTTGGCAGCTTCTCAATGAAATTATTGAAAAAATATAGGTACTTATGATGGCTCATAAATTCAGCGCACTTGTTTTTACGGTTTTGGCGATGTCCCTGCTGCTTTCACCGGCGCGCGCCGAGGAAAAACTGCTTAGCTACCAGGTCATGAACTTGGACCTGGCTTTAAAAGTGGCTCAGGAAACCATGCAGGCGTGCCAGGAAGAAGGTTATCAGGTCAGTGTTGCGGTTGTTGATCGTTCCGGGGTTCTTCAGGTTCTCCTGCGCGATCAGTTGGCGGGAATTTTCACGCCTGACATTGCCGTGCGTAAGGCCCGCACGGCCTTGAATTTTCATACCGACACCGTCAATCTGCGAGAACCGACGGAAAGCGGCGAAGAGGGCTCCGGAATAAGGCACGTTCCGGATGCCTTGATGGTGGCCGGTGGGGTCAGGGTCGAAGCGGCGGGAAGCGTTGTCGGTTCTGTCGGCGTTTCCGGTGCGCCGGGGCCAAAAGCCGATGATGCCTGTGCCCGTCAGGGGGTCGAAGCAAGCGGCGATATCTTGAACTTCTAGTACTCGTTCATACCTCAGTATGTTGTCTACCTCCTGGGCGACAGTTTTCTATACATTCCATAGGGTTCCATGCTATTGAATCCATGGGATAAATGTGAAAATAGAGATTTGAAAGCCTTACTAATGACTGGGCAGAAAAAAAATGGTCCTGGTCAATCAGGAAAATCTGGCAAAAAAATAAAAACAACAATGCCTGACGGTTCTGATACTGGGGCCGGCGAAGACTGGGTGTTAAATCTGGTTGACGGTGCCAATGACATGATTTGCCTGTGCCGTCATGGGCGTATTGCCTACATCAACGCCGCTGGCCTTGAGATGCTCAACCTGAAGTCGGCAAAACGGGCTGCCGGTCGCAATTTCGCCGAATTTTTGCATCCGGAATACCGTGATATTGTCGCTGAATTGTTGGCAAATGGTTTTTCTGAAGATGAGCCAGTGCCGCTAAAAATGCAGCGCGGCCGTGAAATGGTCGTCGATGTGGAGATGATTTTCTCCTTAGTCGGCAATCCGGAATCCGGCCTGATGTCGATTCAGGCTCGCGACATCACCGAGAAACTGCGGGTCGCCGAAACTGTTATCAGAAGTGAAAACCGTTATCGGTCCCTGGTTGAAAGCGCTCTCGACCTGATTTGTGTTTGTGAAAATGGCGTAATCACTTTCATCAATGCCGCCGGTGCCGAAATCTTGCGCGAGAAAGAGCCAGCCAGACTGATCGGTCGCACGCTGATAACCCTGTTGCACCCTGACTATCAGCCGATTATGGACGACGGATTGCAGGGGCTTGCCGATGAACTTCAGAACCTTGCGGGGACCGGCTCTTCGATGCCTCTGAAGTTTATCCGGGTCGATGGCGGCATTATTGATGTTGAAGTCGCGGTCATGCCTTTTGGGGCACCGGGCGAAGACGCCTTCATGATCGAGGCCCGTGATATAACCCAGCGGCTGCGCTCTACCGAATCTTTGCGTGAGCGCGAGCAACGCCTCAATGGCATTCTCAATACGGTTGCCGATGCCATCATTACCATCGATGACAAAGGTCTGGTTCAATCATTCAATCCGGCGGCCGAAAATATGTTCGGCTACAAGGTGCGGGAAGTCATTGGTGAGAACGTCAAGATTCTGGTGCCTGAACCCCATCGTTCCAAACACGATAAGTATATTTCGAATTACAAGAAGACCGGCGAGGCGAAGATCATCGGCCTGCCCAATCGTGAGGTAATGGGCCAGCGTAAGGATGGTTCTCTGTTTCACATAGAGCTATCGGTCACCGAAATGCGACTCGGGCATATGCGTTTATATACCGGCATTATCAAAGACATCACTGTCCGTAAAAACGCCGTCGAAGCGCTACGTAAAGCCCATGATGAATTGGAAATCAGGGTCGAAGAGCGGACTTCCGAGCTAACCGATGAAATCGCAGTGCGTCGTAAAACCGAAGAAAAACTGCGCCTCGCCGCCGAGGTCATCGCGAATCTGACGGAAGCCGTTGTTATCGTCGATAAACGCTTCCGCACCACGGCGATCAATCCCGCTTTCTCCAGTATTACCGGCTACCGGGAAGTCGATGTCCTTGGCAAAATGCCGCCTTTCTACAAAACCCTGAAGAAAGACAAAGAGCTTTACGAACGCATGTGGAGTGAAATTCACGCGCATGGTCGCTGGGAAGGTGAGTTCTGGCAGAAGAAGAAAAACGGTAAGGAAATCGCCATCAGGCTGTCCGTTTCTGTGATCACCGACGATGACGGAAAGGATTCACAATTCGCCGCCGTGCTGACCGATATTACCAAACGAAAACAGGATGAAGAGCGCATCTACTATCAGGCCAACTATGATGCCTTGACGGACCTTCCCAACCGGGCCCTGTTCCATGACCGTCTGCATCAGGGGTTGGCGACGATGGGGCGTCTCGATCGCCGGTTGGGACTTATGTTTATCGATCTCGATGGCTTCAAGCTTGTCAATGATACCCTGGGACATGACATCGGTGATTTGCTGTTGCAGGAAACTGCCGCGCGGTTGCGAAAATGCATTCGTTCAGGCGACACCGTGGCCCGTTTGGGTGGCGATGAGTTTACCGTCATTATGCCCAGCCTGCTCGATGCCCGGCACGCACCGCTGCTCGGCCAACGTATTCTCGACACCCTTGCCAAGCCGTATAACCTCAAGGGCCATGAGTCGTTCATATCGGGTTCTATCGGCGTGACGATTTTCCCCGACGACGCAACTGAGGCCAATGAGCTTATCAAGAATGCCGACAGCGCCATGTACCGGGCCAAGGAAATGGGCAAGGCCAACTACCAGTTTTTCACGCCCGACATGAACGCCGATGTGAAGGAGCGTCTGGTTCTCAAAAATGGCCTGTCGAAGGCCTTGGAAAACGGTGAGTTCCAGCTTCACTACCAGCCAAAGCTGGAGATCGATACGAACAAAATTACCGGGGTTGAGGCCCTGATGCGTTGGCAGAGCGACAAGCATGGGCTTATATCGCCGGTCAAATTTATTCCCGTTCTCGAAGAAACCGGCATGGTCGTTGAGGTTGGTGAATGGGCCTTAAGAACGGCTTGTGAACAACACAAGGCCTGGTTGGCCGAAGGCTTGCCGCCTATTCGTATTGCCGTCAACCTGTCGGCGCGGCAACTGCGCGAAGTGTCTTTCGTGCCGATGATGGTGCGGGTTTTAAAGGAGTGCGGGGTCAATCCTGATAGCCTGGAAATTGAAATCACCGAAAGCATGCTGATGACGGACTCGGCCAAGGCCATCGTTGCCTTGGGGGAACTGCACGAAATGGGCTTGCATGTGGCGATGGATGATTTCGGTACCGGTTATTCTTCGCTTAGTTATCTGAAGAAATTCCCCATCGATACGATCAAGATCGACCGTTCCTTTGTAGCCGATATTGCCACCGATGAAGATGATGCGGAAATCATCAATACAATCATCAATATGGGCAGGACATTGAATCGCAGGGTCGTCGCCGAGGGGGTCGAGACGGCAGAGCAGTTGTCCATGCTCAGACAGTACATGTGCGATGAAATTCAGGGTTATTTCTTCTGCAGGCCGCAACCGGCGGAAGAATTGACGGCATTTTTGAAGACCCACTTCGCCGCTTAATACACCAACTCGTCTTCTTCGCCACCACTGGAGAGAACAATCTCACCGGCGTCGGCGAGTGCCTTGGCGCTTTGTACGACGAGGGCCTGCGCGTCATCGACATCTTTCAGGCGGACCGCGCCCATGGCCTCCATATCTTCTTTCATCATCTTGCCGGCGCGTTCGGACATGTTCTGGAAGAACAGTGATTTGACCTCGTCGGAACCGCCCTTAAGGGCCATCGCCAGCTGATCTTTCTCGACCTGACGCAGCAACGTCTGGACACCGGCGTTATCGAGCCTTGAAAGGTCATCGAAGGTGAACATCAACGCCTTGATCTTTTCCGCCGATTCCCGGTTGCGCTCCTCAAGCCCGGTCATGAAGCGGGCTTCGGTGTTGCGATCCAGGTTGTTGAAGATATCGGCCATCATTTCGTGACTGTCGCGACGCGCCGTGCGCGCCAGGTTGGTCATAAATTCGGTGCGTAAGGTTTTTTCGATATGGTCGAGGACTTCCTTTTGCACGGATTCCATGCGCAGCATACGCATGATCACTTCCATGGAGAAGTTCTCCGGCAGCACCCCCAGAACGCGCGAGGCATGATCGGATTTGATCTTGGAAAGCACCACGGCGACGGTCTGTGGGTATTCGTTTTTCAGATAGTTGGCCAGGACCGCCTCGTTGACGTTGCCCAGCTTGTCCCACATGGTGCGCCCGGCGGGGCCGCGGATTTCTTCCATGATCTGGTTGACGCGGTCTTCGGGCAGGGCCTGATAGAGCAAGCGTTCCGCAGAATCGTATGAACCGACGACGGCACCACCGCCACCGCCGGAAAGCTGCTCGGCGAATTCAACAAAAAGCTGCTCGATGACGCTGGAACTGATGTTGCCAAGGGTCGCCATGGTCTGCGACATGTCGCGAATTTCTTCGTCGTCCATCAATTCGAAAATATGCGCGGAATGCTC
>CBFDEA010000130.1:0-5861 GCA_965603695.1 uncultured Rhodospirillaceae bacterium
GTAAGGGGCCGGCTAAGGCTATCGCTGGCAAGAAAAAAGTTACTAAGTAAGGTTTAGGATAGATAATGGCAAAGTCGACAACGCAGAGACCACGCCGCCGCGAGCGCAAGAATATTGCCTCAGGTATGGCCCATGTAAACGCCACGTTCAACAACACCATGATTACCATCACCGATGCGCAGGGCAATTCCATTGCCTGGGCATCTGCTGGTAGCCAGGGTTTTAAGGGGTCGCGTAAATCGACTCCTTACGCAGCCCAGTTGGCCGGTGAAGACGCCGGGCGCCGGGCTCAGGAACATGGCATGAAGACACTTGAGGTTGAAGTTAAAGGCCCAGGGTCAGGACGCGAGTCCGCGCTTCGTGCGCTGCAGGCCGTTGGCTTTACCATTACCGCAATTCGTGACGTCACGCCAATTCCGCACAATGGCTGTCGTCCACGTAAACGCCGTCGCGTCTAGGACGGTCTTCCGGCTCTTATTAGTATAAGCGCCGGGAATTTTTAGCGGCCCTTATGTTTTTTTTAAGGGCCTGACATTAATGCGCCGAGCATGAGGTTTTTTTCCGTGATTCAAAAGAATTGGCAGGAACTGATTAAACCGATGAAACTTGACGTCGTCCCGGGTGCAGACCCGGCGCGCCGTGCCACTGTCGTTGCTGAACCGCTGGAGCGCGGTTTCGGCCTTACCCTGGGCAATGCGTTGCGCCGGGTACTGCTGGGGTCCCTGCAAGGGGCTGCTGTGACGTCTGTCCAGATTGACAACGTGTTGCACGAGTTTTCATCTATTCCAGGTGTCCGCGAGGACGTCACTGACATCGTACTTAATATAAAGGCGATGGGACTTTCCATGCATGTGGAAGGCCCGAAGCGGATTACGCTTAAGGCCTCCGGTCCTGGTGAAGTCAAAGCCGGTGATATTGAAACTGGCCCCGATATCGAGGTCATGGATCCCAATCTGGTTATTTGTCATCTTGATAAGGGTGCCAAGTTGTCTATGGAGATGACAGTCGAACACGGCAAAGGTTATGTTGCCGCAGCGCAGAGCCGCGCTGAAGACTCTCCGATTGGTCTTATTCCCATCGATGCGGTTTTCTCGCCGGTGACCAAGGTCAGCTACAAGGTCGAAAACAGCCGTGTCGGTCAGATTACCGATCACGACAAGCTTTCCCTTGAAGTAACGACCAACGGTTCGGTGACGCCAGACGACGCCGTCGCCCTGGCCGCCCGTATTCTTCAGGACCAGTTGCAGTTGTTCATCAACTTCGAAGAGCCGCAGAAGGTTCAGCCCGAAGAAGAGAGGGACGAACTGCCGTTCAACAGGAATTTGCTTCGCAAGGTCGATGAGCTTGAGCTCTCCGTCCGTTCGGCGAACTGCCTTAAGAACGACAACATCATTTATATCGGCGATCTCGTTCAGAAGAGTGAATCCGATATGCTCAGGACACCTAACTTCGGCCGTAAATCCTTGAACGAGATCAAGGAAGTGCTGTCGCAGATGGGCTTGCACCTGGGGATGGAAATAGCCGATTGGCCGCCTGAGAACATCGAAGACCTGGCCAAAAAGCTGGAAGACCCGTTCTGAGGGTCTAAACAAACTTAATATGGGCAAGCCCCACCTGCGGGACTTGCTTGAATTCGAGGAGAGAGAACATGCGCCACGGCATGAGCGGACGCAAACTAAACAGGACGAGTTCACATCGCAAGGCGATGTTCTCGAACATGGTCGTGTCGTTGCTGGATCATGAGCAGATCACAACGACTTTGCCCAAGGCGAAGGAATTGCGTCGTATCGCCGACAAGATGATTTCGCTCGGCAAGCGCGGCGATCTGCATGCGCGCCGTCAGGCGTTGTCTGTTATCAAAGACACCGACATCGTCGGCAAGCTGTTCGGCGGTCTGGCTGATCGTTATAAGGAACGCAACGGCGGTTACACCCGGGTCCTGAAAGCTGGCAATCGTTACGGCGATTGTGCGCCTATGGCCGTGTTGGAACTGGTCGACCGCGACCCCGAAGCCAAAGGAGCTGGCGATCGCGCCCGCCTTGAGGCAGAAGAAGCCGCAGCGGCACTGGCCGAAGCCGAATAAGCTTCCGCCTAACAAATTAAAAAAAGGTCGTCCTTCGGGGCGGCCTTTTTTTTATGGTTTCAGGAGTTCATTAACAAGGGCGAGGACCCGGTCGCCATCAAGGGCGGCGACGCAGGGGTACATGCCGTCTATGGCGGGAAGGGAGCATTTTCCAAGGCAGCCCTCGCAGTCCATGCTGTGGTAGATGACATGGGCGTTGTCTGGCGTTATTTCGGCGGCGTAGGGGACGATTTCGCCGACATAGGCGGCGCTGGCCAGGCAAATGGTCGGTGCGCCCAGGGCCACGGCTAGGTGCATCAGGGCGGTATCGACGCTGATCACCAGCTTGGCCGCACGCAAGGCAGGGACCAGCTCCTCAAAGCCTGAGGAATTGAAGTTGACCCCCGGTAATTCTAACAGTTGTTTGTAGTCCGGGTTGGCGTCGAGATCGCCCGGTGCCCCGGTCAGGGCGACGCTGGTGCCGGGCGGCAAGGCTTCGATCAGTCGCCGGTAGAGCGCCACCGGGCTTTGTTTTAGGGTGACGGCGGAAAACGGCTGGATCAGGACATCCGCAGTCTCGCCGCTAACGTCAACGGTGTCATCGATAGCAATATGGACCTTCGGCGGCGGCGTTTGTGTGCCGCCCAGCCAGTTGGCGAAGTGACTCCAACGCACCACCTTGTCCAGGCGGTCGGGGCCACTGGCGAACAGGCGACTGTAGAGCTTGCGGTTGGCGTTCAGGGCGGCGTCGTATTTCGGCCAGGCGCGCGGCTCCATGGCAATGGCCTGCTCTGGGGCGGCCATCTCGATCAGGGCTTCATCAAGATTCGGGTGGCGCAAGTGGTCGGTCGAGACGACCAGCCGGTAATGGGCCTTATAGAGGTGGGCGGCGACTTTGCGGCGGTAGGAGAGGCGTTTGCGAAAATCGCCGAAATTGACGACTTCCAGCCCCATGTTGCGGGGCAGCAGGAAGGCCATTTTACGGGCGTCGCTGCGTAGCAGAACACTGACCGGCTCGCCTTCGAGAGCCAGCGATGCGAAACGTTCGGCGAGCAGCGAGAATAAAACCGTATCACCAAGGCCACCGGCGGAAATCAGCAGGACGCCTTTTGCCGGACCACCTCGCCGGGTTATCCGGCGCTTCAGACTGAGTAAAAAGTCGAGAAGGTGAAAGGCTTTCAGCATCATCAATAAGCCGCGTAGGATTTTTCCTCGACCAGATGCGAACCCAGCAAGTCGTTGATCTGGCGTTTGACGGCCATGCGCTTGTCGTTGGTGACGTAGACGGCGCGCGCCAGCTTGACGAAGCCGTCGCCGAAATCCTTGGCCCGTTCACAGTCGCGAATATCGTCCTCAATTTCCCACAGGGCTTCGTTGATCGACTTTAATTCGACGCTCAGCCGGTCCAGTTCTGCCGATTGTGCGATGGCGGCATCGCGGGCTTTGCTCAGGGTCTCGTATTCGATCCTGACATTGGCCAGCTTGGCTTCATCTTCAATGCGTTCAAGCTTGATTTCCAAAATGGTGATTTTGTCGATCAATTCGCCGGGGGCGACGTTTACGGAAACGGTAACGGACACGGGTATTCTCCTAAAATCAATAACGGGCGAAATCGTCCTCAAGACGTTCTATATCATCTTCACCCAGATAGTCACCCGATTGTACCTCAATCAGGTAAAGCGGTTCCTGCGCCGGGTTCTCAAGCCTGTGGGCGGCACCTTGTGGGATATACGTCGATTGATTGGGGCCGAGGGTCATATCCTGGCCGTCGCAATGGACCAGGGCCTGGCCGGACACGACGACCCAGTGTTCGGCGCGGCGCTGATGGCGTTGCAGTGACAGGCGGGCACCTGGATTGACGCAGATCCGCTTGACCTGAAAAGATGGGCCGCTATCGAGCGATAGGTACCAACCCCAAGGGCGGCGCACGCGACCGGGTAAAAGATGTTCCGTGCGGCCCTGGGCTTCCAGTTTCTCGACAATCAGGCGAATGTCCTGGGCCCGGTCCTTGGGTGCGATCAACACCGTATCGCCGGTATCGACGATGATCATGTCGCTAATGCCGATGGTGGCGATCATCTTGTTGCCGGTCCGGATGTAGCTTGCCGTGGTGTCTTCGGCAATAACATCGCCGATGATGACATTGCCTTGATCGTCCTTGTCCGAAACCTTCCACAGTTCCGACCATGAACCAATATCGCTCCACCCCATATCGACGGGAACGACGCAGGCCTTGCGGGTATGCTCCATCACCGCGTAATCGATGGAAATGGAGGGGCAGGTCTCGAAGGCGGCGCTATCGAGGCGGCTGAAATCGAGATCGCGGCTGGTCGCGGCCAGGGATTTCTCGCATATATCGTAGAGATCTGGTTGCAGGGCTTTGAGTTCCCGCAAGTAGGCGCTGGCCTTGAACAGGAAAATACCACTGTTCCAGACATGGCCGCCCGCGGCGATCATCTTGGCGGCGTTTTCGGCGTCGGGTTTTTCGATAAAGCGCTCGACGCTAAAGCATCCGGGGGCCGCAGAAATTTCCGCGCCGTTGCGCATGTAGCCGTAGCCGGTTTCAGGCCCGGTCGGCTTGATGCCGAAGGTCACCAGATAATCGTTGTCGGCGGCCAGTGCTGCGGTCCTGATGGCTTGCAGGAAGGCTTGTCGGTCGCCGATCAGGTGATCCGATGGCAACAGCGCGATGGTCGCCTCCGCATCGATTGCCCTTAAGGCCATGGCGGCGATGGCGGCGGCCGGGGCGGTGTTCCGACCGACCGGTTCAAGGATGATGTCGCGGGCCGTCAAATCCATCTCGCGGAGCTGTTCGGCGACGCTGAAGCGATGCTCCGTATTGCAAATAACCAGCGGTGCCTCGAAACCCTCGCCGCTGACCCGGGCAAGCGTTTCCTGCAACAGGGATTTGTCGGACGTCAGCGCCAGTAATTGCTTGGGATAGTGCTTGCGCGACAACGGCCACAACCGGGTCCCCGAACCGCCGGACAGGATAACTGGATGAATGGCCATGGCTAAAGCGTTCTCTGATTCGGATAAAGTGAATGTTTGATTAGCACAGATGCCCCCCTACATCCATTTACTCTTGCTTTCAGCCCCGTAATGCCTGATTGAGTGCGTTATGATGAAGACTTCCGATAATTTTCGCGGTGCGGCGCTGATGGCGGCGAGCATGGCCTTTTACGTGACCAACGACAGCCTGGTCAAACTGGTGGCGGGTAACCTTGGCCTGTTTCAGATCATGTTTCTGCGCGGCCTGTTGGCAACCGCCTTGCTCGGGCTACTGGCCATCAAAAAGAAGTCTATTTTTCCGATTCTGAATAAATCCGACTGGAAGGTATTGGCATACCGGATGGTCGGTGAAGTCGGGGCGACCTTGTGTTATCTGACGGCGCTTTTCAACATGCCATTGGCGAATGCCACGGCGATTCTTCAGGCCTTGCCGCTGGCTGTCAACATGCGGGCCGCCCTTATCCTGGGTCAAGACTTTGGTAGGCGGCGTTCTCAGGAAATCATGGTCGGTTTCTCCGGGGTCCTGATCATTGTACGCCCGGGCTCCGATGGCTTTAACGCGTACTCCATATGGGCCTTGGTGGCAGTGGTGTTTATCGTGCTCAGGGATTTATCGACGCATCGGCTATCGGCACATGTGCCCTCCATTTTCGTGGCCTTGTTAACCGCGGTATCGATCACGCTCACGGGGGCCGTGATGTCATCGATTGTGGTCTGGAAGCCAGTTTCCGTAAGCGATCTTGAATTGCTTGGCGTGGCGGCGGTATTTTTGATTTTTGGTTACTTG
>CBFDEA010000131.1:0-5805 GCA_965603695.1 uncultured Rhodospirillaceae bacterium
AACGCATATCCATCCATTTCGGGCATATGGCAATCCGTCAGCACAAGGGCGTAATTGCCTTCCTGCCAGGCCTTAAGGGCCTTCTTGCCATCGCCAACGACCTCTGCCGCGTAGCCAAGTTTGATTAGCTGCATATGAAACAGCTTTTGATTGATGTCGTTGTCTTCGGCGATCAGGATTAATCTTCCCGCTGCCGCAGCTTCTTCAAAGGTTGGGGCGATGCTGACATTTTTTGTCAACTTTTCAACATCTTTAAGAAGCTTCGGGCTGGCACGCCCAACCACCATTGCCACCCCAAAAAGAAAGGCCGTGCGCCTGAGCGGAAAATCGCTGACCACCACCATGTCGGGCTCGACCATTCCCCGTCGCGCTAATGGGTCGCCAGTAAGGACGACAAAGCGCGCACCCTCAAGCGCAGGGTTTTCACGAATGGAATTAATCAACCGTTCTTGCGCGTCTATGGGCCATGTGGAACCGATGATGACGATGTTAATTGGCTGCCCGTCCTGGGTCGCCTGGATGATCGTTTTTTCAACTGCCTCAAGATCATCGCCATGGGTTACAACACAGCCCTTGTTTTCCAGATAGGATGTGGCGATATCGCTGGCATCGTCTTTCGACATAACCATCAGGGCCCGCAACCCCGAAAGGTCCGTCTCGTCGCCACGCGGAGCCGTCACCAGGTCGATTTCAAAAGGTAAATCAACGCTAAATGTGGAGCCTTCCCCGAGTTCACTATCGACAAACATGTCGCCATTCATCATCGTTACCAAATTCCTGCTAATAGACAAGCCAAGCCCGGAACCGCCAAATCTTCGGGTCGTCGATCTTTCTGCCTGGGTGAAGGGCTCGAATAGTCCTGCCAGAGTAACCTTATCAATGCCGATGCCCGTGTCCTGAACGGAGAAACGAACCATGACCTGATGACCCTGCGAACCATCCGAGGCAATGCGCTGCGCGCGTAGAAGCACAACATCTTGGGAATCCGATTTGTTCTCGATAAATTTGATGGCGTTTCCAGCAAGGTTGAAAAGTATCTGGCGGACGCGACCAGGATCACCGATCACCCATTCAGGAATTTCCGGATCAATATATATTCTCAATCGAATAAGCTTCTTGACCGCATTGGGATGAAGGTTCGTGGCAACCCCTTCAACCAAATCGCGAATGGAAAATGAAATACTATCCATTTCCACTTTGCCGGCCTCTATTTTCGAAAAATCCAGGATGTTATCGATGATTTCCAGCAACGAGAACGCCGACTCGCCGATGGCGTTTGTCATCCGAAACTGCTCAACATCAAGGATCGTTTCACGCAGCAGTTCAACCATGCCGATGACGCCATTCATCGGCGTGCGGATTTCATGACTCATGGCCGCGAGAAACGCCGACTTGGCGCGGTTGGCGGACTCCGCCTCGTCTTTAGCCGCAGCGAGGTCCTGCTTGTCCTCGACCCGGTCTGTTATATCCTGACGGATCGAGAAAAATCCAAGGTCCGCGATCCTGTGTTCTGAAACCAGGTGCCAGCGCCCCGATGTGAACTGCTCGAACGTTCCCCTTGGCGGATTGTGGAGCCTGTCCAGGCGCTTGGCTCGATAAGCTTGCGGATCGGCCTGCAACAGTGGATCGACAACGACCCCCGGAACATCGATCGAATACTGGATAACGTCGAGGAAATACTTACCGGCAATTTCCTCGAAGGGCGGCATGTAGGAAAAAAAATCGCGATAGGCCCGGTTAAAGAAAACCAGATGATCGTTTAAATCATAGATAATGACCGGATGGGGAAGCATTTCGACGGCATGGCGTAACTGCTGTTCGACCCTGTTCTTCCCAGCTTCGGCAGTGTTTTTGTCGGCGGGGATTGCTTCCAACTCTTCGACACGCTGACGTAAAGCGAGCACCTGATCGGCAAGCGCGGCCTTGGTCTTCTGCATCAACGCAGTGTGCCGCGTGGATGTTGTCATGCTCGCCCCCTCCTCTTTAAGTTCGCTGAACGCTGCTTAAACCTATCCGATTGTGGTTAGCCTTGTCGATGCAACTGAAGCGCGGGGAGGGCGACCATAAAGCATCTTGCCACAGCCTATGGCCACGCCCTAGGTTATCACCCGGACGTCACAATACAGGAGCCTTAAGGACGTGAACCAAATCAATTCGCAAGTCGAACCTTACACCCAGCAACGCATCGATCTGGCCGCGGCATTTCGGTGGACGGCACGCCTGAACATGCATGAAGGCATCGCTAATCATTTCAGCCTCGCCGTCTCCGACGATGGCTCCAGGTTCCTGCTCAATCCTTACGGTCGGCATTTCTCTAAAATGCGGGCTTCCGACCTGCTGCTCATCGACGCCAATGATCCGGCAATGGGGGCGCGCGACGATATCGACCCCACCGCCTGGTGCATTCACGGCGCCATGCACAGAAACAATCCCGGGGCGCGCTGCATCATGCATGTCCATTCGAAATACGCCACGGCGTTGGCCAGTCTTAAAGACAGTTCGATGCCGCCGATCGACCAGAACACCATGCGTTTCTATAACCGCATCGCCATCGATGACGGTTTCGACGGCATGGGCATGGGCGAGGAAGCCGAACGCTTAAGCACTGTCATGGGCAACAAACGCTTGGTGATCATGGGCAACCACGGGGTCATGGTTGTCGGCAACACCGTGGCCGAGGTTTTCGATGAGTTGTTTTACTTTGAACGCGCCGCCGAAACCCTGATCACGGCCTTATCGACGGGCCGGGAATTACGCATCGCCTCGCACGAAGTAGCGGAAAAAACGGCCCAACAATTCGAGAATTATCCCGGTTTCGCCGAACGCCATCTCGCCGCCCTTAAAGATATCCTCGATAGTGACGAACCGGATTACCGCGACTAAACCCCGGCGGCTTTACTTGCCTTTCCATACGGGTGGGCGTTTTTCGGCGAAGGCCAACGGCCCCTCTTTCACATCTTCACTGCCGTAAAGAATGTCGATGCTCGGTAGTTTGCGGTTGGTGATAAGCGATAACGCTTGCTGAAACGGCAGGCCCTCTGTTTCGCGGACGACTTCCTTGATTGCGGCGAAAACCAGGGGCGGACCGGACGCCAACAGGTCCGCGACTTCACGGGCCCGCGCCATCAGATTACCTGAGGCGACGACTTCGTTTACCAGTCCCCATTTCAACGCCTCATCGACTTCCATCCAGCGCCCGGTGAACAGAAGTTCCATGGCCACGTGATGGGGAATGCGCCTGGGAAGCTTGATCGAGGCCGCATCGGCAACGGTTCCCGCTTTGATTTCCGGCAAGGCAAAGCGGACATGGTCGGCGGCGATGATAATATCGGCCGACAGCGCTATTTCGAAACCGCCGCCGACGGTCATGCCGTTGAGTGCCGCGATTACCGGCTTGTTTAAGCCCGGCAATTCTTGCAAACCGCCAAAACCGCCGACGCCGTAATCGGAATCCGGGGTTTCACCTCCGGCGGCTGCAGCCTTCAGGTCCCAACCGGCGGAAAAGAATTTATCGCCCGCCCCTGTAATGATGGCGACCCGTAAGTCTGGATCATCGCGAAAAAATGCGAAGACTTCGCCCATCTTACGGCTGGTCGGCACATCGATGGCGTTCGCCTTCGGCCTGTCGATGGTCACCTCAAGGACGGCACCGCGGCGTTCAACTTTAATTACTTCGTCAGTCATCTTAATTCTCCAGTCTGATAAGAGCGTCCACGGCAACCGCCCCGTCGGATTTGACAATAAGCGGGTTGATATCAAGTTCGATCAGTTTTCCAGAATTTTCGCTGGCAAAATTCTGAACGGCAATAACCGTGTCGATTATAGCCTTGATGTCGGCTGGCGCAGAGCCGCGATGGCCGTTCAGTAGCGGCGCCGTCTGCAACGACAAAATCGCTTTCAGAATGTCATTACGTTCTGCCGGCATCAGGATGATCGCCGTGTCGGCGACAATTTCGCTCAAAATTCCACCGAAGCCGATCAGCATGTACATGCCGAGGACCGGGTCGCAATTGACGCCGATGATCAATTCACAGACCGGGTCTTGCATCATCCGCTCGACTAGAACAGCCTCGCCCATGCCCATAAGATCGCCTGCCGCAGCGCCAACACCGGCTTCGTCGACGATACCCAGACGCACCGCGTTAAGCTCGGTCTTGTGCATAAGATTTGCCCCGACCGCCTTGACCACCACTGGGTAGCCCAGCACCGCCGCCGCATCTACCGCTTCCATAAGCGTAACACACAGGCGGCCCTGCGGAACTTCAACGCCATAAGCGGCCAGTCGTTGCTTGCTTTCCCACTCAGACAAAGTTTGTCCGTCACCCTTCAAAGGGGCTCCCGGTAGCAATTTGAAATTAGGAGCCGTGCCTGCCGTTCCGAGTTTGGCCGCGGCACAGATTGCCGCCATGGCGTCATCAATTCCAGATAAAGGGGTCATGCCTTTTTTTATCAAATCCAGCGCCACCCGTTCCGGCATGTTTTCAGGCAAGGTCGCCAAAACCGCTGCCCGCGCGCCGCTATCATCGGCTGCCCCTTGCAGGGCGCGCATGGCGACCTGCCAGTCTTCGTCGCTGCCACATTCCTGGCGCGGAAAATCGAGAACAAGGATGTTCAGGTCATAACCGCTTTTCATTACTTCCGTGAACGTCGCCTTCAGACGATCTTCGTTTGCCCAATCGAACATATGATAATCGAAGGGATTGGACACCGTCACCAGGTCGTTGACAGTCTTGCCGATGCGCTTGGCATCCGATGGCGAAAAGGCACGGAAATCGACGCCCCGATGCTCACCGACATCTGATACCAGCGCCGCCTCACCGCCCGAACAACTCATGGAAACAACCGTTTTACCCGTCAATGGCCCGCCCACATGAAGCACCATCAAGGTTTCCAGGAACCTTGAAAGGGTGTCCACCCGGGCGATACCAAGACATTCAAAGTACCGATCCATCACCGCGTCGGATCCTGACAGAGACGCCGTGTGGGTAAACGTCAGGCGGGCACCGCCCTCAGACTTACCCGATTTAATAGCGACCACGGGAACGCCCTTGGCATGGGCCTTTTGCATGGCGCGGGCCAAGGCTTCGGGGTCGCTGATCCCTTCCAGATGCAGGCCGATGGCGGTAACGCGGGGATCGTCCAGATAGGCCTCGATCATCGCCGCCATGCCGACCACCGCCTGATTGCCAAGCGTCGCCAGATAGGCAATGGGTAAGCCGCGCCGGTTCATGGTCAGGTTGATGGCGATGTTGCTGGACTGGGCGAGAATCGCGACGCCGCTGCTCACCCGCCTGCCGCCATGAATGTCTGGCCACAGCAAAGCGCCGTCCAGATAGTTTACTAAACCGTAGCAATTGGGGCCGATAACCGGCATATCGCCTGCCGCGGCAATAAAGGCATTTTGCAGATTTTCACCTTCCATGCCGGTCTCCTTGAAACCTGAGGCGAATGCCGTGGCACCCCCCGCTCCCATGGCCGCAAGGTCTTTAATGACGTCGATGCTCTGATTGCGATTAACGCCGATGAAGGCGGCATCGGGTGGGCCGGGCAGATCGCGGGCGTCGGCGAAGCAAGCACGACCAAGAACCTCTGAACGCTTTGGATTAACCGTCCAGAGCTCTCCCTTGAAGCCGATCTTGTCGCATTGCGCGATCACCGCCTCGGCAAACTTACCCCCGAAGACGGCAATTGAACGGGGACGTAGCAGACGTGATAAATCCATCATCAACCGCCAAAAGGACGCAGCAGTTCGCGCGAGATAATATGCCGCTGGATTTCGGAAGTACCATCCCAGATACGATCGAG
>CBFDEA010000132.1:0-5804 GCA_965603695.1 uncultured Rhodospirillaceae bacterium
TTTCACTTTTCAGGTAAAATCGCAGCAACCCCATGAGATCGCTGACCTCGCTTGTCGGACGTTTCCAGTTCTCGGAGGAAAAACCATAAAGGGTCAGGTAGCGGACCCCAGCCTCGATAGAGCTTTTGATCGCCGTCTTGACGGCAGCAGCGCCGCGTTTGTGGCCCGCAGCCCTGGGCAGGTTGCGGCTTTTCGCCCAACGACCATTACAGTCCATGATAATGGCGACATGGATGGGAGCCATGGCCCGAACCCCGGTATCTGGGGGGATGGCCGTCATTGGATCAGATGAATTCACCGGTTAGACCTGCATGATTTCCTGTTCTTTGTGAACCAGAGACTCGTCGATTTTTTTAATGAAATCGTCCGTTAAGTCCTGAACTTCCTTGCTGTAGTCATGGTGCGCGTCCTCTGAAATCTCGCCATCCTTTTCGCCGCGCTTCAATTCATCCATAGCATGGCGGCGAACGTTGCGGACGGCAACACGCGCTTCTTCTGCGTATTTTCCGGCGATTTTCGACAGCTCGATTCGGCGTTCCTCGGTCAAGGCAGGAATCGGCACCCGGACAAGCTGTCCATCAGAACTGGGGTTCAGGCCAAGACCTGATTCCATAATCGCCTTTTCGACTGCTTTAATCATGCCCTTGTCCCATACTTGCAGGGTCAGAAGGCGTGGTTCGGGGACGCTGATCGTCGCCACTTGGTTCAACGGCATATCCGAACCATAAGCTGATACCATCAAGGGCTCAAGAAGTCCGCTTGATGCCCGGCCTGTACGCAGGCCGCTGAATTCCTGGTGCAGGACTGTGACGGCGCCATCCATGCGGCGGGTAATATCCTGCTTGATCGTGTTAATATCGGTCGAACTCATTGGATTATCCTTATCCCCCCGCAACGAACCGGAAATTATTGTTTACGAAATTTTGGTGAAAGTACCACCACCGCCAACGACTTCTGCAAAAGCTCCCGGATTGTGAATTGAAAAAACAAGAATTGGAACACTGTTTTCACGCGCCAGGGCGATGGCCGATGTATCCATAACCCGCAAATTACGGCTGAGCACATCCTGATAACTTAATTCTTCATAGCGTTCCGCGTCGGTCACTATCTTTGGATCGTCACTGTAGACACCATCAACCTGGGTGCCCTTCAGAAGGGCGTCGCAATCCATTTCGACCGCCCTTAAAGCGGCAGCGGTATCGGTTGTGAAGAAGGGATTACCTGTACCGGCGGCAAAAATGACGACGCGGTCTTTCTTCAAGTGACGGATAGCGCGGCGGCGGATGTAAGGTTCGCACACCGTGGCCATGGGAATAGCCGAAAGAACGCGGGTGCGGACATCATGGCCTTCAAGGATGCTTTGCATGGCCAGGGCGTTGATGACGGTCGCCAGCATCCCCATATAATCGGCGCTGGTGCGCTCGATACCGGAGGCCGCGCCAGCAACGCCGCGAAAGATATTGCCAGCACCAATGACCAGGCAAACCTGGACGCCCATTTTATGGACCGTGGCGATTTCACTGGCGATGCGTTCAACAGTATCGGAATCGAGACCGAATTCCTTAGACCCCATCAGCGCTTCACCCGACAACTTCAACAGGACACGTCGGTATTTCGGCTGAGACGGCATGATCGGTATTTCCTTAAGGCGGCATATGATTGCTGCCGATAATATACCAAGCTTAAGGGCAAGGTCTTTGTTTTTTTGGTATTAGCCCCCCGTCACGCCATATCATCAAGCGCGACGGGGGCTAACTTATCAGACACCTGCGAGTTTGGCGACCTCGTCGGCGTAGTCTTCTTCTGCTTTTTCAATGCCTTCACCCAAGGCGAAACGGACGAAACCGGTGATCGTGACGGGCGATCCCAGTTCTTTGCCCGCCTCTTCGAGAACTTTCGAAATCCGGCTTTCACCATCAACGACATAGACCTGATCGAGCAGGCAAACGTCTTCGAAGAACTTGCGAATGCGGCCTTCGACCATTTTCCCGATGATTTCTTCGGGCTTTCCGGATTCACGGGCCTGGTCACTCAACACCTGACGCTCACGCTCGACAACTTCCTGATCCAGGTCGTCTTGAGAAACAGAAAGTGGCACTGCGGCAGCGATGTGCATGGCCAATTGTTTGCCAAGAGCAGCGAGTTTGTCGGCATCGGCGGTGGATTCCAGGGCGACCAGAACACCAATTTTGCCGAGACCGGCAGAAATCGCATTGTGAACATAAGATGCGACAACACCGTTTTCGACGCTGAGCACGGCCATCCGGCGCAACCCCATGTTTTCGCCAATCGTGGCAATCATTTGGGTCAGTTGCGCTTCGACGGAATGCTCTGCCCCCGGATAGCTGGCTGCTTTCAGGGCGTCGAGATCACCAGCCGCACCGGCAAGACCGGCGACATTGGCGACAAAGGCCTGAAATTCGTCGTTACGAGCGACAAAATCGGTCTCGGAGTTGACTTCGACAATGGCACCCGTCGTGCCACTTGAGGCAATTCCGACAAGACCTTCAGAAGCGACGCGACCGGCCTTCTTGGCGGCGGCGGCAAGACCCTTGGTGCGAAGCCAATCGACGGCTTCGTCCAGGTTGCCAGCGGTTTCACCGAGCGCTTTTTTGCAATCCATCATGCCTGCGCCAGAAATCTCACGCAGTTCCTTGACGAGACTGGCAGTAATCTCAGCCATGTTATTCCTCACTTATAAATGGTTTTAGTGCTTTGTTTTAAAAGAGTTATATTGATACGAATGCGGTGGAGCCGGAATACCGGCCCCACCGACAATCTCGTATCAGGCGTCTGTCTTGGCAGCCTCAGCGGGGGCAGCCTCAGCAGCGGCTTCAACGGCCACAGGGGCTTCCGCTACGGGAGCCTCAACAGCAGGGGCTTCCGCAACAGGGGCGACTTCGGCCTCAGCGACAACGGCCAGGTCTTCGACGGGAGCGTCTTCGCGGGCGCCGATATCACCACCGGATGCCACGACTTCCTGCTGGATGCCGTCAAGTACGGAACCGGAGATCAAATCGCAGTACATGTTAATGGCGCGCAGGGCGTCATCATTACCCGGTACCGGATAATCAATGCCGTCGGGCGAGCTGTTGGAGTCCATGATCGCGACAACCGGGATATTCAGTCGATTGGCTTCGGCGACCGCGATCCCTTCTTTATTGGTGTCGATGACGACCATGACATCGGGCTTGCCGCCCATTTCCTTAATGCCGCCCAGGGCCCGGTCGAGCTTGTCGCGCTCACGGGTCAAGCGAAGCAGTTCTTTCTTGGTCAGACCGACCGTGTCGCCGGCAAACATATCGTCGAGTTCGCGTAGGCGGCGAATGGACTTGGACACCGTCTGCCAGTTGGTCAGCATGCCGCCGAGCCAACGATGGTTGACGTAGTACTGGCCGCAACGCTTGGCTGCTTCGGCGACGCGGTCCGATGCCTGGCGTTTGGTGCCGACAAAAAGAACGCGACCACCGCCAGCGACCGTATCGCGAACCAATGTCATGGCGCGATGCAGAAGCGGAGCCGTCTGTTGCAGATCCAAAATGTGAATGCCATTGCGAACGCCAAAGATGTACGGAGACATTTTGGGGTTCCAGCGGCGCGTGCTGTGGCCAAAGTGAACGCCTGCTTCGAGAAGCTGACGCATCGTAAACGTAGGTAGAGCCATTGAGGCTACTCCTTCTTTTCCGGTTGATCCTCCACGAGCGTCGTTCGATAAAATCGAACACCGGAGCGACTTGTCCGGCGAATTTGCGCCGGGGCCGCTTAAGCCCGTGTGTGAATTTGCACTAAAATTAAGTGCATGTGAGGCGGTTAAATACTCCGCAAGGCAAGCCAATGCAAGGGGAAATAGCGCTTTAAATCCGTCGCTGGTCTATTAAATAGTATTCTGCGATAAATCCTTCTCTCATTAATCATAAAATCTAAAGTGGATGACCATGAACGAACTGCCCGCAACAAGCCCGGGCTTGCCGGCTTTATCGTGCCCCAGGCCGACGAACATCAGGGCGAGTACATATCGGAAAACAATATGCGGCTCAGGTGGTTGACCGGCTTCACCGGCTCGGCCGGCACCGGGATTATCTATGGCGGCAAGGTCCATCTGTTTGTCGATGGTCGTTATACCCTGCAAGCGCCCCAGCAAGTCGATCCCGTCCTGGTCGAAGTCCATGCCCACCGCGATCCGACAGCCACCCAGTGGCTGGCCGCACAGCTTAAAGGGCAAGAACGCATCGGCTACGATCCAAGGCTGCACAGTATTGCCAATATCGAGACCCTGAAGACGGCTTTAAAAAAAGTCCAGGGCGAAGCCATCGCGCTCGAATCCACCCCCATCGACCGCCTGTGGAGCGACCGCCCTGCCCCGCCCAGCGCCCCGGTTAACCATCACGACATCGCCTACACAGGCCGCAGCAGTGACGACAAGATCGGCGACATTGCGCAATCCCTGAAAGCATCGGATACTGGCGCGGTCGTCCTGAACCAGATGGATTCCATTGCCTGGACTTTTAATATTCGTGGTGGCGACACCGCATATACGCCCCTGACCCAGGCCTACGCGCTTATCCACGCCAGTGGCCACGCCGACCTTTTTGCCGACCCGCAGAAATTTTCTGAACAGACGAGGGCCAAGCTCGGCAACCGCACGACCCTGCACGACATCGCCACGTATCCTGAGAAACTGGACCGGCTGGCAGGCGATGGCGTGAAAGTCGGCTGCGACAAAAACTCGGTGACCGACTGGACAGTGAGCCGTTTGCGTGACGGTGGGGCGCGAATCATCGACCTTGGCGACCCCACGGAGTTGCCGCGGGCGCGCAAGAACGTGGTCGAAATTAAGGGGGCCCACGCCGCCCATCGGCGCGACGCCCTGGCCGTTATCCGGTTTCTCAAATGGTACGACGACACTGTCCCGGCAAAGCCTTTAACGGAACTGGATATTTCGGACAAAATCTTCGAATTCCGCAGACAGCTTGACCTTTTTCGCGACCTCAGCTTCCCGACCATCGCCGGGGTCGGTGCCAACGGCGCCATCGTTCATTACGTGCCGAACCGGCAAACGACACGAAAGCTGGAACAGGGCACGTTGCTTCTGCTTGATAGTGGCGGCCAGTATCTCGATGGCACCACAGACGTTACCCGGACACTGCCAGTCGGCACCCCTAGCGCCGAGATGCGCAAGCATTTCACCCTGGTTCTTAAAGGTCATATCGGCATCGCCTCGGCCCGTTTTCCGACCGGCACCAACGGCGGCCAGCTCGACGCGCTGGCCCGCCAACACCTGTGGCGGGCGGGACTTAACTACGCCCATGGCACCGGCCACGGGGTCGGTTCATACCTGGGCGTCCACGAAGGACCGCACCGGTTGGCGGCGGGAAGCAGTGTTCCTTTCGAGGCCGGGATGATCGTCTCCAATGAGCCGGGACTCTACTTAAGCGGCCAATACGGCATTCGTATCGAGAATCTGCTGGTGGTCAGGAAATACGACGACGCTGAGGGCTTCCTTGAATTCACCCCCCTGACCCTGATCCCCTTCGACCGCCGACTGATCGATGGTGCCTTGCTCAACAAACAGGAACGCGATTGGCTCAACGACTATCACCAATGTGTTTATGATGCCGCAGCTGAACATCTGGATGAAGAAGAACGTCAATGGCTGGCCGCAACGTGCGCGCCTTTAAGCGCCTGACTGCCGCGCTTTTTTGACGGCCAATCCCGCGAACAGAACAGCACTGATCAACAGAAATCCGACAAACCCGTTGTCGGGCCAAATATCCATTGCCGAGCCCGAAAATGCCGGTCCGACA
>CBFDEA010000133.1:0-5797 GCA_965603695.1 uncultured Rhodospirillaceae bacterium
CAAGCCAAAGTTGAGACCGAATATACCAAGGCTATATCCACCACAAAAGCAAAAGCGGCAAAAGAAGCTGAATTACATGCCGCTGTTATAAAAGAGCTGCAGGAAAAGCTGCAGGCCCGAGCCGAAGAAATAATCGGGTGATAATGGACGCCGAAACCCGATGTGATCTCGGCCACCTTGTAGGGCATACCGGCACCGCAGGTAACGCCGTGAATCAGTCCCTTAGCGCCTTCAAGAATACCTTCGAGAACTTGTGGCGTACCACCGGCTTCCCACAACACATTAAGATGGATGCGGCCCTGACCGCCGGATTTTTCGTGGGCAATCTTAGCCTGGGCGATGCCGCCGCTGATGGCATAGGCGATCAGTTCGTGCCAGCGTTCGCGCCGGGTCTTGGCGTGATAAATTTGCGGGATAACATCGCCGTTTTGATCGTAAGAATCGGCATTGACGCCAGACACCGTGCCGACGCAGCCTGCCGCCGCGAAGGCACCGGCACTTTGCCCGTTGGACACGGCGACACCCTTGCCGCCTTCGATAATCGGAAGGACTTCACGACCAGAAATCAGAACAGGTTCCAGAGACTTCACCGGGACTCCTAAATTATTTTGTCGTCGTACACAAAGATCAATCTGCCATCAAATTAAGCCATTTGGTGGCACGTTAATTGATCGCCAAAAAAAGTTAGAGCAACTTATCTACCCTCACCCAAGGGCAGGTTGCTCTATGTCCGTCGACTTGTTGTTACATTGGGAAATAATAAAGAAATCATCATCCCCCGAACAGTTAAAAAAAGGGCGGATGATAAAACGACACCCGCCCTTTCCTTATTCTTCGACAATCAGGCTTTATTTGGCAATTTCCTCGCCGGTTTCCTGATCGATAGACTTCATCGACAGCTTGACCTTACCACGGTCATCGATGCCGATCAGCTTGACCTTGACGACGTCGCCTTCGTTGACGACATCTGTGGTCTTGCCGACACGCTCTGCCGCCAACTCGCTGATATGGACGAGCCCGTCTTTGGCTCCCATGAAGTTGACGAAAGCGCCGAAATCGACTGTTTTAACGACCTTGCCGGTGTAGATAGCGCCGACTTCCGGTTCCTGGGTCAAATCTTTGATCCACTTGATTGCGGCCTCGGCGGCCTTTTCATCGACGGCGGCAACCTTAACCGTGCCATCGTCATCAAGGTCGATCTTGGCACCGGTGACTTCGCAAATTTCGCGAATCATCTTGCCACCCGGTCCAATCACTTCGCGGATCTTGTCTTTGTTGATCTTGAACGCCGTAATCCGGGGCGCGTTGGAGCTAACCTCGTTACGCGACGTATCGATCGACTTGGCCATCTCGTTCAGGATGTGCATGCGTCCGTCATAGGCTTGCGCCAAGGCGTCCTTCATAATGTCCTGGGTGATCGAGGTGATCTTGATGTCCATTTGCAGCGAAGTGATACCCTTTTCGGTACCGGCGACTTTAAAGTCCATATCGCCCAAGTGATCCTCATCACCAAGAATATCGGACAGCACGGCATGGCCGTCGTCTTCCTTGATCAGGCCCATGGCGATACCGGCAACGGGGCGCACCATCGGAACACCGGCGTCCATCATCGCAAGCGAGGTGCCACAAACAGAGGCCATCGACGAGGAACCGTTGGATTCGGTAATTTCCGAAACCACGCGAATGGTGTAGGGGAAGTCTTCCTTGGAAGGCATCACCGGATGGATGGCCCGCCAGGCAAGCTTACCATGGCCAATTTCACGACGCCCGGTAAAGCCAAAACGGCCGGCTTCGCCAACCGAGTACGGCGGGAAGTTATAGTGCAGCATGAAGTTTTCAAAGTACTCGCCAGACAAGGCATCGACCCGCTGTTCATCCTGACCGGTCCCCAAGGTAGCGACAACAATCGCCTGGGTCTCGCCACGGGTAAACAGTGCTGAACCGTGAGCGCGCGGAAGAACACCCACTTCGGCGGCAATCGGACGCACGGTCTTGGTGTCACGACCATCGATACGCAGGCCGGTCTTTAAGACGTCGCGCCGGACGATATGCTTTTCGATTTTCTTGAAAGCATCGCCCATAATCGCTTCGAGAAGTTCCTGATCGACACTGTCGTCGCCCCGGAGCTCTTCTTTGACGGCGTTTTTAACCGCAGAAACTTTGGTCTGACGTTCCATCTTATCGGTTTCAGCGTAAGCGTCGCGTAAGCCCGCTTCGGCCTTCTCGCCAATTATGGTGGTCATTTCGGCAGCACCTGTAACAGGTTCCGGCAATGGCCGCGGTTCCTTGGCGCAAGCTTCAGCCATTTCGATAATGGCCGCGATCACCGGCTGGAAGGCGGCATGACCGAACGCGACAGCGCCGAGCATGATTTCTTCGGAAAGTTCAGAGGCTTCTGATTCAACCATCAGCACGCCTTCGGTGGTGCCCGCGACGATCAGGTCCAGATCAGACTTTTCCATGTCATCGACTTGCGGGTTGAGAACAAATTCACCGTCAATGTAACCGACGCGGCAACCGCCAATCGGGCCCATGAACGGCAGGCCGGAAATGGTCAATGCGGCAGAGGTGCCGATCATGGCGACGATGTCGGGTTGGTTTTCCATGTCGTGGGAAACACATGTCAGGATGACCTGGGTTTCGCACTTGAAATCCTTGGGGAACAACGGACGGATCGGCCTGTCGATCAGGCGTGAAGTCAGTGTCTCGGCGTCACTGGGACGGCCTTCACGCTTCAGGTAGCCGCCCGGAATTTTACCGGCGGCATAAGCTTTTTCAAGGTAGTGAACGCCGAGCGGGAAAAAGTCCAGTCCCGGCTTCTGTTTCTTCTCGCCAACGACCGTACACAGCACCTTGGTATCACCATAGGTGACCATCACGGCGCCATCGGCCTGGCGGGCGACTTTTCCGGTCTCGAAGACCAGGGTGCGACCGCCCCATTCAATTTCTTTTCTGAATTCTTTAAACATTGTTTTCTCTATCCTTCATCTTTCATACCCGCCAAGGCCTTCCTTTAAACGGGGTCGTCTTTCGGGGCCACTTTATCCGGATTGATAAAAAGCACCGCACCACTTAAATGACATCGCAAGTGGTCGCGGGGTGGCCCCTGGACTTAACGCCTTAACGGCGAAGCCCGAGGCGCTTGATCAGATCCTCGTAACGAGCCGATTTCTTGCTCTTGAGGTAATCAAGCAAACGCCGGCGCTGGCCAACCATCATCAGCAGGCCGCGGCGGGAGTGGTGATCTTTTTTATGGGTTTTCAGGTGTTCGGTCAGGTTGTTGATCCGTTCCGTCAGGATCGCTACCTGGACTTCTGGCGAACCTGTGTCGCCGGTAACTGTCGCAAACTCACCAATGAGCTCTGACTTCTTGTCAGCTGTAATCGACATCGTGTTCTCCGTTTCTAAAGTTTAAGGGTTAATCACGCGCAGGGGACGAATTTCGCCACCGACGATTTTTGTTAAAGCAACCAGCTTCCCATCAACCAGGGCGCAATAAACTGCGTCAGGATCGACTTTGCTAAGGGATGACCGGTTTGCGACAGGAAGGATGGAAACCGCCCTTCCGTGTCGCAGGTTGCGGGCCTCTTCTTCCGTCAGGGCCAGCGCCGGGATGTCGTCCAGCGCGGTCTCAACAGCGAGCAAGTGGTCCGCGAGCGGCGCACTATGCCCCAGGGCCTCTAGTTTATCCAGGGAAATCGCCACTTTTTCATCGAAAGGACCAACTTTTAAACGTCGCAGGGCGGAAATATGCCCACAGGTGCCTAAATGCAAGGCCAGATCGCGGGCTAGGCCCCGCATATAGGAGCCTTTTCCGGCAACGACCTCGAAAGTCGCATGGTCTTGATCGTCGCATTTGATCAGTTCAAAGCGTTCGATATGGATTGTCCGCGCCGACAATTTAACGTCGACGCCGCCACGGGCCAGATCGTAGGAGCGCTTGCCATCAACCTTGATCGCCGAATAAACCGGCGGGACCTGTTGGATGTCGCCGACAAAAGATTCCAGGGCCGCCTTGATCGCCGCCTCGTGCGGGCGCACATCGCTTGTCTGCGTCACATCGCCTTCAACATCGTCGGTGCTGCGGGCCTCGCCCCAGCGAATGGTAAATTGATAAACCTTGATGCCGTCCATGACATAGGAAACGGTTTTTGTCGCCTCGCCAAAAGCAATTGGCAGGATGCCGCTGGCCAGCGGGTCGAGGGTGCCACCATGTCCGGCCTTGGCGGCATTGAACAGCCACTTGACCTTGCCGACAACAGCGCTTGAAGTGATCCCCAAAGGCTTGTCGACAATCAACCAGCCATGAACCGGATCGCCCTTGCGCTTACGTGCCATCAGAGTCGTCGTCGGTGTCGTCGTCGTCGCCACCAAGATCGCGGGCGACTTCCGGCAAGTGCAGCAGGTCGTTGATATGTCCGGCTTCATCGAACGAAGTATCGGCGAGGAAAGACAGGTTTGGGGCGCTGCGTAAATTTAGCCCCTGAACGACGCGGTGACGCAGGAACGACCTTATGCGGTTTAACGCTTCGACGATTTTGTCCATATCGCCAACTCCGCCCAAGGGAACGATATAGGCAGTGGCGTTCTTCAAATCCGGACTTAAGCGGACTTCGGTCACGGTAATAGCAATACCCGCCAGATCGGGGTCGCGCACCTCGCCACGCTCAAGCACATAGGCGAGGGCATGGCGAATTTCTTCGCCGACTCGAAGTTGGCGCTGCGATGGGGCGCGGGCGTTATGCTTGCTCATGGCCTGATACCGGCGGGCTTGAAAGAGTCGTCCCTCAGGACGCTTCAAGCTCGCGGGCAATCTCCTCAATATCGAAACATTCGATGCGGTCGCCGACTTTAAGGTCCTCGTAATTGGCAAAGGCCATGCCGCATTCAAAGCCTTCTTTGACCTCTTTAACGTCATCCTTGAAACGCTTGAGTTGGCTCAACTCGCCTTCATGGATAACCACATCATCGCGCAGCAGGCGGACGCTGGAGCCGCGCTTGACCATGCCCTCGCTAACCATGCAACCGGCAACCTTGCCAACTTTCGATACGTTAAAGACTTCAAGAATATCGGCGTAACCGAGCAAGTTCTCGCGCAGGGTCGGGGCCAGCATGCCCGACAGGGCATTGCGCAATTCATCGATGACATTGTAAATGATCGAGTAATAGCGAATTTCAACACCGTCCCGCTTGGCCAAGGCGCGGGCTTGAGGATTGGCGCGAACGTTAAAGCCGATGACGAAGCCGCCACTGGCATTGGCCAGGGTGATATCGGATTCGTTAATACCGCCAACACCCGAATGCAGCATCTGCACCTTGACTTCGTCGGTCGCCATTTTTTCCAGGGCCGCACAAATCGCCTCGACCGAACCATGGGCATCGGCTTTGAGAACCACCGGCAAGGTCTGTACTTCGCCCTGGCCAATTTTCTCGAACATTTCTTCCAGGGTACCGCGCGCACCGGCAACATGACGGGCATCCTTAACCCGGCGTTGACGGAATTCCGTAACCTCGCGGGCGCGGGATTCGTCTTCGACCACCGAAATCTCATCACCGGCACCTGGTGCGCCATTCAAGCCCAGAACTTCAATCGGCATTGATGGTCCGGCTTCTTCGATCTGCTTGCCATAGTTATCGGCCATGGCACGAACCCGGCCCCACTCGCCACCGGCGACAATAACATCGCCGATTTTCAAGGTGCCGTGCTGGACCAAAATGGTGGCGACCGAGCCACGACCACTTTCCATTTTCGACTCGATAACAACGCCTTCGGCCGGACGCTCCGGATTGGCCTTAA
>CBFDEA010000134.1:0-5775 GCA_965603695.1 uncultured Rhodospirillaceae bacterium
AACTATATGCACGCGAGCAGGCAATGGACGGGCACCGCAGTGGTCGTCGCCGTCGCTCTTACAATGACGATGAGCAACGCACGGTCCGAACCGCTTGCCGATTTGCTGCCGGAATTCCTCAACAATCATAATCTGGTGAAGGCGGCGAAGTCCGATATTGCCGCCGCTCAGGAAACCGCCATTGCCGCCAAGGGGGGCTGGTATCCAGCCTTGAGCATGACCCTGACCGGCGGCAGCGAGCACCAGAACAAGCCGACCGCCACCGACAACACCAACATGGTTTCGCGTGAGGCCGACTTCGTCATCACCCAACGCTTGTGGGACGGCGGCGCCACCAGTTCGGCCGTGCGCACGGCGAAGCTGTCGCAGCAGCAGAGCGAGGCGGTTTACACGACCACTAAATCCAGTCTTTTGCTGCGCGCCTTTAGCGCTTACGCCAACGTCATCCGCGCCGCCGAAGGGTTGGATTACGCCCGCCGTTCCGAAGCAAATATCAAGAAGCAGACGGAACTGGAAGACGCGCTGGTTAAGCGCGGCGCCGGGTTCTCGACCGACGTCTTGCAGGCCAAGGTGCAACTGGCCGGGGCTCAGGCCCGCCGGGTCCGCGCCGAAGGCGGCCTTGCCGTCGCGGTCAATGCTTACCGGGGGGTTTTCCTGAAGGAACCCGGCCCGACGGACACCCTGGTCAAGCCGGTGCTGCCGGTCGATCTGATTCCGGCCGATGTCGAAGAGGCGGTCAAACAGGCACTGACCAACAACAGCTTCCTGGTTGCCAACAACCTGACCAGCGAGATCGCCATGGAAGCGGTCAACGCGACCCGGGCCAGCAGTTATTCGCCGAGCGTCGATGGCATCCTCGACTGGAAGCACAAGAAAGACGTCAGCGCCACGGCGGGCTATCAGCAGGAAGTCTTCGCCAAGGTCCAGGTCAGCTTCCCGTTCAATCTCGGCTTTACCGCGATCAACACCTTGAAGGCCACCGAACAGGCCCATAGCGCCGCCAACTACCGTTACGCCGACGCCAAGACGGCGATCGAGGAAGCCACCCGCAACGCCTGGGAACAATTGAAGACGGCCAAGACCAATGCCGAACTGCTTGGCAACCAGGCCAACATCGCCGCCGAATTCCTCGAGTTCGCGCGCAAGGAACGGACCCTCGGCAGGCGCTCGCTGCTTGATGTCCTCAATGGCGAGACGGCGTTGATTAATTCCAGTTCTGATGCGGCCTCCGCCGAAATCGACATCGCCATCGCCGTCTTCACCCTGCTCGACGCCATGGGCGAACTCGATGAGCAAGCGCTGACCCGCTAAGGTGATAGTGGGCGACCTTTCATAATTTATTTCAGAAGCGGCCGAAGATTGGCTACCATGCGTTTGATATTTTTTATCAGGATGTTGCCGCTCTATGAATGAACTCTTTCGCCGCCTGAAATTAAAGCCGGGTCTGTCCCTTGAAATAGGGTTTGCATCCCTGTTCGCCAATATCCTCGCCTTGGCGACTTCGCTGTTTGTCATTCAGGTGCTCAATCGCTACGTCGCCCAGGGCATTGATGGGACGCTTGTGACGTTGACGAGCGGGGTTCTGCTGGCCATCGTCCTTGAATACGCCTTCAGGCGCGTTCGCATGCGCCTGGCCCGGGCCATTAGTGCCGGGCCGGATCAGAACATTGCCAACGCAGGGTTCAATGTTTTGTTGAAGGCCAGAGCAGGGGCACTGGAGCGGATTGCCCAGGGCCAGCGCCAGCAAATCGTCAGCGCCACGGCGTCCATAGAAAAAGCCTTCGGCGCGGGCAATATCGGTGCGGTTTACGATGTCCCCTTCGCCCTGTTGTTCATCGGTGTCCTTTTCCTGATTAGTCCGGTGTTGTCCGGTATTGTTTGCTTTTTTACGGTCGCTATTTTTATTCTTGGTACCCTGAGCGCAAGCCGCCTGCAAAAGGACACCCGTGGATTATTGCAGGCTTCGGGCGGCAGCAACGCCTTGATCCGCAGTGCGACCGGCGAAATTGATACGGTGCGTACTTTCAACGCGGCCTCATTTCTTGGAAATTTATGGCAGCAGCAGTTGCAAAAGGCGCAGGGACTGCGCCGGGCCATGGAAACGCGTCAGGGTGGCACCCAGATTATCGTCCAGAGTGCCACGGCCCTGATGAGTGTCCTCGTCGTTGCCATTGGTGCGACGATGGTTGTTTCAGGCGATCTTGATGTCGGTGCCATGATCGGTGCCAATATTCTCGGTGCCCGGGCGCTGGCCCCGATATCGCGTTTTGCTCAACTCGGCGCGACATTTGCCGAGGCTAGCGAAAGCCTGGGGATTTTGAGGGAGTTCGCAAAACTGCCGCTGGAACCAGAGAGCGGCTCATTTAAAACCAAGTATCTCGGTGGCCTGGAATTCAAGGATGTCGCTTTTGTCTTTCCCGGCGGCACGAGCCCTCTTTTCGAATCACTTTCTCTGAACATAAAGCCGGGCACCATCCTTGTTATCAGCGGTTCGAACGGTTCTGGTAAAACCACCCTGTCGCGCCTGCTTACCGGCGTCATCGAGCCGGTACGGGGGCAAATTCTGGCAGACGGCCTCGACTTGCGACAGGCTTCGCCGGAGTGGTGGCGCAGGCAGATCGTCTATTTACCGCAGGAACCGACGCTGCTCAATACAACGATCCGCGAGAACCTGATGACCGTCAGTCCGGATATCGACGCAGAGCGACTGGGCAAAGCGATCACTGCGGCCGGACTGGTCAATTACCTGGATGAAAGCCCTAAAGGGATGGAAACCCAGATTACCGATAACGGCCGCAATCTTTCCCTGGGCATTCGCCGCAGGATCGCCCTGGCCCGGGCCCTGATAACGGATGGCATGCTGGTGATTTTTGATGAACCGACCGAAGGTTTGGACGGGGAAGGCGTTGCCTGCGTTTATGCGGCGATGAAGGATCTCGCCCAACGCGGACGGACGATCATCGTCGTTTCCCATGATCCGAAAATCGTCAAGGGGGCACAGGTCGCAATCGACCTGAACATCAAGCCGGTACCGCGGGTTACGGAACGCCCGCGCCCTGTCGAAACGGCGAGCAAAAAGGGAGATGTGTCATCGTGAATTTTGACACTGCGACATCTCCGGATCTGCCGAGCGACAGCGAAGCCGGTTTCAACACCCATTTGTTTCTTGGCCTTTGCGTTGCCAGTTGTCTGGCTTTTTTCGGTTGGGCTTCGGTTGCCACCTTGGATATCGTCTCGATGGCAAACGGCGAGGTCATCCCGTCCTCGCAAGTTAAAAATGTGCAACATCTGGAAGGCGGCATTGTCAGGGAAATTTCTATTGCCGAAGGCGATCATGTTAAACAGGGCCAGCAACTGATCGTCCTGGAATCCATGCAGACCGGTGCCGATGTTGGTGAAATTCAGGTTCGTTTATTGTCGCTTCGCGCCGAAATCGCCCGCCTTGAAGCCGAAGTCAGCGGTGCCGAAGCCCCGATCTTTGAAGCCGACCTCATCGCCAATAGCCCGCGCATGGTCAAGCAGACGCTGGTTCGTTTTTATAGCCGCAAAAAGTCGCAGCAAAACCGCATCGCCTCGCAAGCCCAGGCCATCGTCCAGCGCTCCCAGGAAATCAACGAGATCAGCGCACGGATCAGAAACCAGCAAAACAGTCTAAAACTGATGGATGAACAAATTGCCATCAGTGATGAGCTGCTGAAGGAAGACCTGACCAATCGCTACAACCACCTCGACCTGCTCAAGGAAGCCAGTAACATCAGGGGCCGTATAGAAGAAGACGCGTCGGCTATAAAACGGGCCAAGTCGGCATTAAAGGAAGCCGAATCCAATATGGAAGGGATTCACACGTCTTTCATGGAGGAAGCCGGCAAAGAACTTGAAGACGCCCGGCTCAGCTTCAACGAACTGAGTCAACGTGAACAGAAGTTTGAAGATAATCTGGCACGCACGATTTTGCGCTCGCCCGTCGACGGCGTCATTAAAACCCTTCACGTCACCTCGGTCGGGGCTGTCCTGCGGCCGGGTGAAGTCGTCGTTGACGTCGTTCCTCTTGATGACCGCTTGATTATTGAGGCGCAGTTGCCGACCCAGGACATTGGCTATGTTCAGGCCGGCCAGGAGGTGATGATCAAATTGACATCGTCCGACGCCCAACGCTTCGGTGGATTGGCCGGAACCGTCACCACGGTCAGCCCCGATACGCTGGTAACCGATGAGGGCAGACCTTATTACAAAGTCCGTATCGAGACGGTCAGCGACCGCTTCCAGCACGGTGCCTTGCAGTACAGGTTATTCCCCGGCATGCAGGTGATCGCCAGCATTCACACCGGCGAGCGAACGGTCCTTGAATATATTGGCGGACCGTTTGTCAATTCCATGAGTGGCGCCATGAGTGAACGGTAAGCCAGCAAGTGCTTCTCTCAACATGACCGAATCAACCTCCTTACCTTCCTTGGATGCGCGTCGGGGAATCTTTTGGATGCTCTGTGCCATGTTGATGTTTTCGGGCACCAATGTGGTCGCAAAACTGCTGATAGTGCATTATCCGGTGATGCAGGTCGTGTGGGCGCGCTATTTCTTTCAATTTCTTCTGCTGTCGATATTCCTTGGCCCGCGCTTGCGACGGGTGATGGCGACAAGCAAACTTAAAATCCAGCTCGTGCGCTCTCTTTTATTGTTGGGAACGTCGGTGCTGTTTTTCTTCGGCCTTGAGCAAGTGGCGCTCGCCGATATTTCCGCGATCATGTTTGTCGCGCCGATCCTGGTTACCGCTCTTTCCATGCCGCTTCTGGGCGAGCGCGTCGGCCCGCGCCGCTGGGCCGGTATTCTAATCGGCTTTCTCGGTGCCCTTATTATCATCCGGCCGGGCTTCGGGATGATGCAAGGCGCCGCATTGTTCCCCCTGGGGGCCGCCTGTCTGTACGCGCTATATCAAATAACGACGCGCTTTATTGGCCACGCCGACAATGCCATGACGACGCTGCTTTATACGGCGTCCTCGGGAGCCGTCATAACATCCGCCCTGGTTCCTTTTTTCTGGGAGATGCCCAACGCCACGGGCTGGGCGATGATGGCGGTGCTCGGCGTGACCACCAACCTTGGTCATTTCGCGATGATTAAAGCTTATCAGGCAGCCCCGGCGGCGACGGTGGCACCGTTCTCCTATGTCAACCTTCTGTGGGCGACGATGTTTGGCTTTATCGTGTTTTCGGATTTACCCGATCTGTGGACCGTATCGGGGGCAATTGTCATCGCCTCAAGCGGGCTTTATATTTTCCATCGTGAGAACAGGGCTGGCCGAAGTGCACTCCTTAAGGAGACCCCGACGTGAACGCACCTTTCATTATCGGTCACCGCGGTGCTTGCGGGCATGCCCCGGAAAATACCCTGGCCTCAATCCGCAAGGCCGCCGAACTGGGTGCCCTTTGGGTCGAATTCGACACCATGCTAAGCCATGACAACGCGGTCATCCTGTTCCACGACGACAAACTCGAACGGACGACCGGCAAGGTCGGCCTTGTCGCAGATACGCACTGGCGCGACTTGCAGAAGCTCGACTGCGGCAGTTGGTTTTCGGATGACTTTGCGGCCGAGAGAATCCCCCTGCTTACAGAGGCCATGGACTTACTTGACGCGCTTGGCCTCGGTGCCGTGGTCGAGATCAAACCATCGCTTGGCCGCGACGAAGAAACCGCCCGGCTGGTTGCTGAAATAGTCAGGGATCAATGGCCGGCGAGCTTGCCTGCGCCACTTATTTCAAGTTTCAGCGAGGATGCC
>CBFDEA010000135.1:0-5770 GCA_965603695.1 uncultured Rhodospirillaceae bacterium
CTCGCCAATGCCCTTCACGCAACCGACGAACTGGCCCATGATTTCGGGACGCTGCGGGTTGCCGAAATTCATATTGTCGGTAATCGCCATCGGCTTGGCACCAACGGCGGTGAGGTTGCGCCAGGCTTCGGCGACGACCTGTTTGCCGCCTTCGAAAGGATCGGCGAAACAATAACGCGGTGTGCAGTCGGACGCCGTGGCGATGGCTTTGTCGGTGCCGTGGATGCGGACGATGGCGGCGTCGCCACCGGGGCGCTCGACGGTGTCGGCCATGACCATGTGGTCGTACTGTTCCCAGATCCAGCGTTTCGAGGCGAGATCCGGGCAACTGACCAGTTGTTTCAGGCACGTCATGGGATCGTCGGGGGTTTGTGTGTCGGAAATAGCGATGGTCGCCTGTTTCGGGGTTTCGACCCACGGACGGTCGTATTCGGGCGAGGATTCGGCCAACGGATCGATGGGCAGGTCGGCGACGATTTCGCCCTTGTGACGCAGAACCATGTGTTTGGTGTCGGTCAGGGTGCCGATGATGGAGAAGTCGAGTTCCCATTTCTCGAAAATGGCGCGGGCTTCGTTCTCGCGGCCGGGCTTCAGGACCATCAACATGCGCTCCTGGCTTTCCGACAGCATCATCTCGTAAGCCGTCATATTGGCCTCGCGCTGTGGCACCGCGTCCAGGTTCATGTCGATGCCGACGCCGCCTTTCGAGGCCATCTCGAAGCTTGATGAGGTCAGGCCAGCCGCCCCCATATCCTGAATGGCGACGATGGCGTCGGTCGCCATCAATTCCAGGCAGGCCTCGAGCAGCAGTTTCTCGGTGAACGGGTCGCCGACTTGCACGGTCGGGCGCTTGGCGTCGGAATCTTCGGAAAACTCGGTCGAGGCCATGGTCGCGCCGTGGATGCCGTCGCGGCCGGTCTTGGAACCGACATAAACCACCGAATTGCCGATCCCGGCGGCGGCGGAATAGAAAATGTTGTCGACGTCGGCAAGGCCGACGGTCATGGCGTTGACCAGAATGTTGCCGTCGTAAGAGCCGTGAAATTCGCACTCTCCGCCGACCGTCGGAACGCCCATGCAGTTGCCGTAACCGGCGATCCCGGCAACGACGCCGGAAACCAGATGTTTTGTTTTGGCGTGTTCGGGCCGCCCGAAACGCAGGGCGTTCAAGTTGGCGATGGGCCTGGCCCCCATGGTGAAGACATCGCGCATGATGCCGCCGACGCCGGTGGTTGCCCCCTGATAAGGCTCGATGAAGGATGGATGGTTGTGGCTTTCCATCTTGAAGATGATCGCGTGGTTGTCGCCGATATCGATGATGCCGGCATTCTCGCCGGGGCCGCAGATTACCCACGGGGCTTCAGTTGGCAAGGTTTTCAGCCATTTTTTCGATGACTTGTAGGAGCAATGCTCGGACCACATGACGGAAAAAATGCCGAGTTCCGTCAGGTTCGGCTGGCGTCCCATGATATCCAGGACCTGTTGATATTCGTCTTCGCTGAGGCCATGACTGGCGACGATTTCGGCGGTGATTTCGCTCATAATTTCCATTTTCGGCTGGGCTGCTCAATATAAAGGGTTTCTTACCCGATTCCCGGCCTTAGGGGAACACGAGTCTTCGCGTTAAATTTTACGAATCCAGATGGCATTGTCATGGAAGGCGGCACCGCCGACGGGGGCCGTCGGGTCGGCCCCGGTCAGGGCGTTGACGCCAATGCCTTCTTCGAAGGCAGCATTCGGCCAGATACTCTCGACAATAACAACGCCCGGACGAGCCCCTTCAACCAGTTTGGCTTTGACGACAATGGTGCCGCGCCCGTTGCCAAGGCGGACCCTGTCACCTTCACTAATGGCCAGACCTGCGGCATCCTGTGGACAAATCTTGACGTGCGGGTCGCCTTCCTTGTTTCGCGATGTGGCGGTTTCGGTAAAGGTAGAGTTGAGGTAATTGCGGGCCGGAGCGGTGACCAGCCTGAAGGGCATGTCGGGTGTGGTTTCCTCAATCACCGCCCAGTGATCGGGCAGGGATGGGATGTTGCCCGGCGCTCCTTCGGGGCCGAATTTCTGCCAGCCAGCGTTCGTCCAATCGGCCTTGAAATGGAATTTTCCGTCGGCGTGGGCGAAACCGTTGCGGTAATGCGCGCTATCGAAATCAGGCTGGCAATCGATCCAGCCGGGTTCCTTGATGGCCTCGGCCCCGGGATGTCCCGATGCGTTCAAGGCGGCGTCGATCAACTGCCACGGCGTCATCTCAAAGCCGGGATGCTCGGCCCCTAAGCGTTTGGCCAACTCGCAAACAACGAAATGATTGCTGCGACACAATTCGGGGCCGTCGATGACTTTCGGCCCCAAAGCAATATGCTGATGGCCGCCGCCTTTGTAGATATCGTCGTGTTCCAGGAACATCGTCGCTGGCAGGACGATGTCGGCCATCTTTGCCGTCTCGGTCATAAATTGCTCATGCACGCAGACGAACAGGTCTTCGCGGGCGAAGCCTTGATGGACTTTGGTCAGATCGGGGGCGACGGCCATGGGGTTTGTGTTCTGAATCAGCATAGCGGTGACCGGCGGCCCGTCGCCAAGGTCGCGCGGGTCGCCCGTCAGCGCCGGGCCGATGCGCGACATGTCGATGACCCGGACGCTGGGGTCGTGGGCATCCAGGCCCTCGATCAAGGTTTTGTCGAGCTTGAAGATATCGCCATTGCTGTGGAACGCGCCGCCGCCTTCATGGGCCCAGGAGCCGCAGACGGTGGCCACACAAAAGGCGGAATGCATGGCTACCGCGCCGTTACGGTTGCGGGTAAAGCCGAACCCTATGCGGAAATAGGTTCTTTTGGTTGCCCCGATCATCAAAGCAAGGGCCTCTATTTGCGCCGCCGGAACGCCGCTGATGGCTTCGGCCCAAGCAGGAGTTTTGTCTTGTAAATGGGCCTCCAGTTCTTCGGGGGCGTCGGCATATTGGGCCATAAATTCCCGGTCGGCGAGATTGTCGCGGAACAGCACATGCATCAGGGCGCAGGCCAGCGCCCCGTCGGTGCCGGGCCGGACGCAAACGAATTCATCGGCTTGCTCGGCCGTTGGCGTCCGGTAGGTGTCGATGACGACTATTTTGGCCCCCCGGGTCTTGCGCGCCTTGATAGCGTGGGTCATGACGTTGATCTGGGTCGAAACCGGGTTGGTGCCCCAGATGATAATCAGGTCGGACTGCGCCATTTCGCGGGGGTCCGGGCCCATCTGCTTGCCGGTACCGGCGCGCGAGGCAACACCGGCGACGATGCTGCAAATGGTTAAATGCTGACCGCTGTATTTTTTGACATGGCGCAAGCGGTTGATACCGTCACGCATGACCATACCCATGGTGCCGGCATAGAAATAGGGCCAGACGGTCTCGGGGCCGTATTGTTTCTCTGCCTTCAGGAAAGTTTCGGCGACGGTGTCCAGCGCCGCGTCCCAGGAGATTTCCTCGAACGATCCGGAACCCTTCGGTCCGGTCCGCCGCAACGGCACGCTCAGGCGGTCCGGGTGATGGGCGCGTTCGGCGTAGCGGGCGACCTTGGCGCAGATGACGCCGTCCGTATAAGTATTGCTTTTCGATCCGCGCACTCGGCCGATTTCGGTAGGCCCCAGGACCTCCACTTCCAGCGAACAGGTGGATGGGCAATCGTGCGGGCAGGCGGTGGTTGCGGTGTGGGTCATTGTTTTCCTGAATCTGGAATAAAAGAGCGTCTGGAACGAGCCTCTTTATGGTCCTTTGCCTGCTTTAAAGTCAATCTTCCCCAGGGTCCCATAGGGGCGGTATCTTGGTGCTCTGTTTTAGCGGTACTGGCCCCCAGGCCGTTGAAAAGTGGCACCGATTTGTGGCGCATGGGGGCGATCAAGACGACCCCCGCGATCAGGCCGCCAATGTGGGCCCACCAGGCGACTCCGCCGCCGCCTGTCTCGCTGGCCATGGAAACGTTGAAAACCTGCAAGGCGATCCAGATTCCCAACATGATATAGGCCGGAATATGGATGAAAAAGCGAAACGCCAGGGTCAGGATTTGCACTTTCGGATGCAAAATAAGATAGCCCCCGATGACCCCCGATATGGCCCCACTGGCGCCGATCATCGGCGTCGTTGAGGCCGGATCAAGCCCGGCGTGGGTCAGCGCCGCAGCAACCCCGCAGAGAAGGTAGAAGACAATAAAGCGGCCATGGCCCATGGCGTCTTCAATATTATCGCCAAGCACCCACAAAAACAGCATGTTGCCGATCAAGTGCATCGGGCCGCCATGCATGAACATCGATGTGATCAGCGTCAGCGGGGCCGGGATCATGACCAGTTCAGGCGGCAGGGTGCGGCTGCCAAATAACACCGAGGGAATGGCACCAAAGGCCAAAACCGCCTTGCGCCCACCGTCATTGCCCAACGACAATTGCCACAGGAAAACCAGAACGCAAAGCGCAATAAAAGCCACCGTCACATACTGGTACGGAATGCGCTTTAAGGGATTGTCGTCTTTAAGCGGTAAGAGCATGGCGCGAGTATGGCAAATTTCCCCCTAATGAAGCGAGGGGGGATTTTCGTCTCGATATTCAGCGGTGATCATGCAGCCAGTGTTTCTACAAGGCCGTCGAACATGGCTTTGCCGTCGGTGCCGCCTTGCAGGGGGTCGACCAGTCTTTCGGGGTGCGGCATCAGTCCCAAAACGGTGCGGCTTTCATTTATGATGCCGGCGATATTGGCCATTGAGCCGTTCGGATTGGCGGCCTTCGAGGCGCTGCCCTCGGCGTCGCAATAACGAAACGCGACCTGGCCGTTGCCTTCCAATTTTTTCAGGGTTTCTTCGTCGGTTTCAAAATTGCCGTCGTGATGGGCGATTGGCACCCGGATGACCTGACCTTGGCTGTAGCCGCGGGTAAACAGGGTGTCGGCGGCCTCGACTTTGAGCAGAACGTCCTTGCAGATGTATTTCAGGTTGGCGTTTCGCATCAGCGCACCGGGCAGCAGTCCGGCTTCGGTTAAAATCTGGAAGCCGTTGCAGATGCCGAGCACCGGCACCCCCGCTTTGGCGCGGGTAACGACTTCGCGCATGACCGGTGAATGGGCGGCGATAGCACCCGAACGCAGATAATCGCCGTAGGAAAAGCCGCCGGGAATAACGATGAGATCGGTCTTGGCGAGTGTCGAATCACCGTGCCAGACCATGTCGGGATCACTGCCGGTGGCGGCGGCAAGGGCGACCTTGACGTCGCGGTCACAGTTCGATCCGGGGAAGACAATGACGGATGTTTTCAATGGTTTCTAGTCCGTAATCTCGATTGAATAATTCTCAATAACCATGTTGGCGAGCAGTTGCTTGCACATGCCATCGACATTTTCACGGGCCTTGGCGGCGTCTGTTTCGGCAAGATCGATCTCGATGAACTTGCCTTGGCGGACTTCGTCAACGCCGGAAAAGCCAAGCGAACCCAAGGCATGTTTGACGGCTTTTCCTTGCGGGTCAAGGACGCCGGGTTTCAGGGTTATGTGTATAAGTGCCTTCATTGCATAAGCTCCGGTCCGCGCATGTCTGTTGGCCCGCTTTCTGGTAAAATACCTAAACGACGGGCGACTTCCTGGTAAGCTTCCTTGACCCCGCCCATATCCTGGCGGAAGCGGTCTTTGTCCATTTTCTCGTCGGTTTTGGTGTCCCAGAAGCGGCAGTTGTCGGGGCTGATCTCGTCGGCCAGAACGATGCGCATCTGTTCGTCTTCCCAAAGACGCCCGAATTCAAGCCTGAAATCAACC
>CBFDEA010000136.1:0-5761 GCA_965603695.1 uncultured Rhodospirillaceae bacterium
CGCCCGCCGCCAGAAACTAAATTTTGGAATCCGGGAACTTTTCCTAGGGCCTTGACGTCTTTACCAACCAAGAGGGCAGCGCGGCCCGCACCAAATAACCACATATTTGCTGAGGATAGAACAATGAACATGATGAGAAGCAACTCCGCGACGGCAGCGACATTTGTCTACTGGATGGATAAGCAGAATTTTGACGCTTTGAAGAAGAGCAAGCCTGCGGGTCTTAAATTGAGCGCGGCGTTGATGACACCGTGCGAAGCGATGAAGGCGACAGATAACACGGCCTTTTACGTCACGCCTTCGGTCTGGCCGCGGATGTGTGCTAGGCAGGGTTCCTGGTATCAGGCGTCCAATAAAGCGGGCAAGTATATGGTTGTCAGTGCGAAAGCCCTGCCCGCCACCTTTGATACGTTTTTTGAAGTGAAGATGACTGCGTCCGACTTTGTGCCGGCGAATTTGCCGAGCGCCCATCAGCTTAAAAATTTGATCGGCGAGGAGCGCTACAATAATAACAAACCGGCGCAATGGGAGAATAAGGGCATAATAGACAGCGCGATGTTCAAAATTCTGTTCACGGTGACGGGCTTTTGGGGTTTGCGCGATAGCCTGAAGAAACATTGGCTGACCCACAGGGCCAATCACGCCAATTTCCTGACCCACACGTTCACCACCGAAATCGATGGCACGCGCGTCCCTTACAGTATTGCCGAAAATGCCGGTGTGTGCTCGTCGTGCGTCGAGTTCTTCAACATCATCGACGAAGGTTCAAGAAAACTGGTTAGGTCCTGCCCCGGTGCGGTGACCTTCGGCAAAGCCAAAAAAGACATCTACTACGATGTCGATCCTTCAAGGGCGAACATCAGCGTTGCCGGTTGAGCAAGATTTAGGGGGCAGCGATAAGGCGATATCGCTGCCTCTTTCCTCATGGACCTGCCAGCAACGGCAACCTCACTTCGATGTGATTTGAATTACGGAAAAAATGGCATTACCTTTTTTGGCCATTGCGCAATCAACCGGGGGGAAAATCATGCCACGATTAAAAGCCGATCATTTTGAGCAGGAACTTCTCGATATTTATGACCGTTACGCACATGGTCTGATTGAGCGCAGGGAATTTCTCGACAGAGCGAAAAAGTTTGCTGTCGGGGGCATCAGCGCCGCGGGTTTATTGAAAATACTCTCGCCGGACTATGCCCTGGCCAGTCAGGTCGATGAAACCGATCAAAGAATTAAGGCTGAAACAATCACGTATGCCTCCCCCGATGGCCATGGCACCATCAAGGGCTATCTCGTCCGGCCCGCCGGTGGCGGCAGCCGTGGCGGTGTTGTCGTCGTTCACGAAAACCGTGGCCTCAACCCCTACATTGCCGATGTCGCGCGCCGCGTCGCCGTCGCCGGTTTTACCGCACTCGCGCCCGATGGCCTGACCCCGCTGGGCGGCTATCCCGGCACCGATGATGAAGGCAAGGTCATGCAAAAGAAGCTCGACCGGGGCAAGCTGGAAGAAGATTTCATCGCCGCCTATCAACACTTAAGGGCCGACCCAGCATCTAATGGTAAAGTCGGGGTTGTCGGCTTTTGTTATGGTGGCGGCGTCTGTAACGCCATGGCGGTACGGCTGCCGGAACTTGCGGCCTGCGTTCCCTTTTATGGCAGCCAACCCGCAGATGGAGACGTTTCCTGGATTGAGGCGCCCCTGCTGCTGCACTACGCAGAACTGGACAGCCGCATCAACAAAGGCTGGCCGGATTATGAAGCGGCCCTGAAGGCCGAGGGCAAGGAGTACACCGCCCACATCTATCCGGGCGTCAACCACGGCTTCCACAACGACACCACCCCACGCTACGACAAAACCCAGGCAGAACTAGCCTGGAGCCGGACGGTGGCGTTCTTCAAGGAGAAGCTGGCCTAACCTTTCAAGCGTTTGCCAAGCCGCAACCTCAGCGCGTTGAGTTTAATAAAGCCTTCGGCGTCGTGCTGGTCGTAGACGTCGTCTTCTTCGAAGGTGACGATGGCTTCATCGTACAGGCTCATCGGTGACTTGCGGCCGATGACGGAGACGCAGCCCTTGTAGAGTTTGACCCGGACCGTACCGGTGACCACTTCGGATGCCTTGTCGATGGCCGCCTGCATCATGATGCGTTCGGGGGCGAACCAGAAACCGTTGTAGATGGTCTCTGCATAACGCGGCATCATCTCGTCTTTCAGGTGGGCCGCGTTTCTGTCCAGGGTGATGCTTTCCATGCCGCGGCGGGCCTCAAGCAGAATGGTTCCGCCGGGGGTTTCGTAGATGCCGCGCGACTTCATGCCAACGAAACGGTTCTCGACGATGTCTTTCCTGCCGATGCCGTTGTCGCCGCCGTACTTGTTGAGCTTGGTCAGCAGCGTCGCCGGGCTCATTTTAACGCCATCGATAGCGACCGGGTCGCCTTTTTCGAAATCGATCTCGACGATGGTCGGTGTATTCGGCGCGGCTTCGGGGGAGACCGAGCGGGTGTAGACGTCTTCGGGGGCTTCCAGCCATGGGTCTTCCAGGGCCTTACCCTCGCAACTGATATGCAAAAGGTTGGCGTCGGCGGAATACGGCGGCTCGCCCAGCTTGTCCTTGGGCACCGGGATCTGATGCAGGCCAGCGTATTCGATCAGCTTGGTGCGGGAGTTCAAATCCCACTCACGCCACGGCGCGATGATCTTGATGTCCGGATTGAGGGCGTAGTAACCAAGCTCGAAACGGACCTGGTCGTTGCCTTTTCCGGTGGCCCCATGCGAGACAGCGTCGGCACCGACTTCCGCGGCGATCTCGATCTGCCGTTTGGCGATCAACGGCCGGGCGATAGAGGTGCCCAGAAGATAGGTGCCTTCGTAAAGCGCATTGGCGCGAAACATCGGGAAGACATAATCGCGGACGAACTCTTCGCGCAGGTCTTCGATGTAAATTTCCTTGATGCCCATCATCTCGGCTTTGGCCCGGGCCGGTTCGACCTCTTCACCCTGGCCCAGATCGGCGGTAAAGGTGACGACTTCGCAATGATAGGTGTCCTGCAACCAACGCAGAATGACGGAGGTATCCAGTCCGCCGGAGTAGGCCAGGACGACTTTTTTGATAGCGGCGCTCATGTGCTTTTAACCTTCAAAAGTAAGGGGCATCGTTGGGCGCGCAGTATAGGCAAATGCGGGGCGGGGGCAAGATGTCTTAAGCGTTCAGCCATTCTTGGAGAACAGGCTCGAGCGCCTCGAACGGGCGGTAGCCGACGGTTAGATATGCGTACTGGCTGTCGGCATCTTCATTACTTGCTTTGTCAACGGCGACGATGGTCGGAAAACCGGTGACGCCGAGATTGCGGGCAACTTGAAAATCATCAAATGTCGCGGCCTTCGCCTCGTCAGACAAAAAGACCTTGGTGAAATGGGCGGCATCGATGCCAAGGCTGACCGCGAGGGAGGCCAGCACGGAGGTGTCGGTGATATCCTGATTGTTGGCGTAGAAACTGCGGTGCAGCAATTCCAGATAATTGAGCGTCGCCTCGGGCTTGATGCCGCGCACGGTGACGCAGGCCCGACATGCCGGTTCGGTGTCATAGGTAAAGTCGTCGCGTTCGAAGAAGTCGAAATCGAACGGTTGGCCAGAGGCCTTGTTGACCTCCTCCCAATGGTGGCGAATAGTGCCTTTGGCCTCGGCGTCCATGATCTTGTCGTTGCCGGCCCGTAAGCCGCCGACGATAAGGGTAATGTCCAGGCTGTCGCCGTAACGCTGGCGGATGGCGCTGATCGCCGGGGCAAAACCCCAGCACCACGAACACATGGGATCGGCGACGAGGATCAGCTCTTTAGTCTTGCTGGTGTCAGTCATGATTCGATCATAGCAGTATTTTTAAAATAAAAAGACCCACTCCGCACATAAGGGGGGCATGCGCGGAGCGGGCAGGGGGAAAAGTCTTAAGCGACGCGGGATTCAGCGGCGTCCCAAGCGAAGGTGCTCATTTCTTGATCAAGCGGTGTGTCGGCCATGTGGTTGATGTAATTGCTCAAGGATTTGATCGAATTGGCAAGGGCCACTTCGAAGACTTGGGCTTTGGAGAAACCGGCAGCCATGAAAGTGTCGACTTCACCTTCGTCGAGCCAGCCGCGTTTTTCGACGATCTGTTTGGTAAAGTGATGCAGGGCCGCCATCCGCGCATCGGCAATCGGCTGGCCATTGCGCACCGCATCGATAACGGCGTCGTCGAGTTTGAACATCTTGCCGACCATGGTGTGGGCGGCGACGCAATACTCGCAGCCGTTAATGGAACTGACGGTCAGCAGCATCAGTTGCTGTTCGGCAGGCGTGAACGAGCCGGAATCGAGTAAATTGGTCAACGCCAGATAGGCTTTAATGACGGCCGGCGATTCGGCAAAAACGCCGTAGATGTTGGGCAGAAACCCATATTTATCCTGGACAGACTGCATGTCATCGCGTGATCCATCGGGGCAGTTTTCAATGCTGTAAACGTCAAATTTGGCCATGAGAGGCTCCTGTAATTAAGTAAAATTGAGACGGCTTAATAATAGAACGTTCGTTCCATATAAGGGCCTGTTTAAGGCCTCGCTGCGGCAATGTCAATTAAATAGAATGATCGTTCAAGAAAACGTGAACAGGCAGTCTCAGTCCAGGTTGGCCAAGGCGACATCGGCGATGTCGCGCAGTGTCTCAAAGCCGGGGGCCAGTTTGGTGACACTCTGGATGCCCTGAACCGTGGCAATCATCGAGCGGGCCAGCGACCGGGGTTCTTTCCATGGGGCGATGGCGCCGGTTTCCTGGCCGCGCCTGATCAGGGTTTCGAAGGCGTCCTCAAAGGCGCCCAGTCGCTGCCCTAGTAAGTGGGCCAGCTTGTCATTATTAGCGCACAATTCATTCAGGGTATTGGTGATCAGGCAGCCGCGCCTGCCGCCGGGGGCCGCACTTTGGTTGACCAAAGCGTCGAAAAAGGCCTCAAGGGTTTGTCGCGGCTCTCCGGTTTGCGCCGCATCGATCAGATCTTGCGCCAGGGTTGCCGGTAAATAATGATCGAGCGCCGCCTCGAACAGACCCGCCTTGTCGCCGAAGGTGGCGTAGATGGAGCCCCGGTTGATACCCATGGCATCGACCAGATCCTGAATCGATGTCGCCTCGTATCCCTTGCTCCAAAATACATCGACCGCCTTGGTGACGACGTCGCTGCGGTCGAATTCTTTATGCCTGGCCATTTAACAACCCTTTCGAATTGAGGATAGCTTAGCAATTCTAGAACGAAAATTCAAGAAAGGTTCAGGAAGGCGCGTGATCGTCTTCGATACCGGCTTCAAGACGGGCTTTAAGCCTTGAGAGCTTTGCATGCTCGCTGGCCGATTTCAGTTGCCCGCAGGCGGCCAGGATATCACGGCCACGCGGCACCCGGATCGGTGCCGAAAAACCGCCGTCATTAAGAATTTTTGAAAATTTCCGGATGGTCGAGGCGTCCGAACAGTCGAATTCGGCCCCCGGCCACTTGTTGAAAGGGATCAGGTTAAACTTTGCCGGAATCCCCTTCATCATACGCAGCAATTGGCGGGCGTCGGCGGGCGAATCGTTGACGCCTTTGAGCATGACGTATTCGAAGGTGATGCGCCGCGCGTTGTTGGAGCCGGGATATTCGCGGCAGGCCTGCAAGAGCTCTTTTAAGGGATACTTCTTGTTGATCGGCATGATTTTGTTGCGTAGCTCGTCGTTGACGGCGTGCAGGCTGATTGCCAGGTTGACGCCAAG
>CBFDEA010000137.1:0-5760 GCA_965603695.1 uncultured Rhodospirillaceae bacterium
TTGGCATCTTGTCGCCAGGCCCTCGGTCGTGCCGGGCATGCCGCCGAAGCGGAATTAATCGGCGAAGACCTGCGCCTGGCGTCGCGAGAGCTGGGGCGGATTACCGGTCGGGTCGATGTCGAGGATCTGCTCGACCTGATTTTTTCCGAGTTCTGTATCGGTAAGTAACCGTTGCCCAGCCGAATCGAGTCCGGCCGCTGTTTCGAATCCGAATCGAGTCCGTGCAAAAGAACAAAACGGAATCATCGGCGGGCCGGGCCTTGGCGAATGTTTCACGTGAAACAATGAGGGCGTCGAATGCTTTGACTCCGCGGGCAGTCGTGCCTACATTCCGGCCATGGTTGAAGACTTGAAGCGCTCTTATGATGTCATCGTTATCGGTGGCGGCCACGCCGGTACGGAAGCGGCGGCGGCGGCGGCGCGCATGGGTGCGGACACCCTGCTGCTGACCCACCGCACCGATACCATCGGCGAGATGTCTTGCAATCCCGCCATCGGTGGCCTTGCCAAGGGCCAGCTGGTGCGGGAAATCGATGCCCTGGACGGCATTATGGGGCGGGCCATCGACCGCGCCGGTATTCAGTTTCGCATGCTCAACCGGCGCAAGGGCCCGGCGGTTCAGGGCCCCCGGGCCCAGGCCGACCGCAAGCTTTATAAACAGGCCGTGCAGGACCTGCTGGCCGAACAGTCTTGCCTGAGGATTGCCGCCGCCCCCGTGGAAGATTTGATTTTCGATTCAAGTGGCGCGGTCTCCGGCGTCGTTACGGCTTCCGGGGCGGAAATAAAAGCCGCCGCCGTGGTCATCACCACCGGCACATTCCTGCGCGGCATTATCCACCTTGGCACCAGGCAAACTCCGGCGGGACGAGTCGGCGAGGCCCCGGCTATCGGCCTGGCGGAGAGCATCGAACGCCTGGGCTTGCGTCTCGGTCGTCTGAAAACCGGCACACCGCCGCGCCTTGATGGCCGCACCATCGATTTCACGGGTCTGCAGGAGCAGCCGGGCGATGCGCCGCCGACGCCGTTCTCGTTCCTCACGGAAAAGATCAGCATTGCGCAAATCCCCTGCCATATCACCGGCACGACGGCGGCAAGCCATGCCCTGATTTCGGAAAATCTGGACCGGGCACCGCTTTATTCGGGCCAGATCGAAGGCACCGGGCCGCGCTATTGCCCGTCTATCGAGGACAAGGTGGTGCGCTTCGCCGGTCGCGACCGGCATCAGATATTCCTTGAGCCGGAAGGCCTCGACGACCCGACGATCTACCCCAATGGCATCTCGACCTCACTGCCCGAGGATATACAACTGGCCGTGCTTAAGACTATTCCCGGCCTGGAACGGGCGGTGATGCTGCAACCGGGTTATGCCATCGAGTACGATTTTGTCGATCCGCGCGAGCTTACCCCTGCCCTGCAAGCGCGCCGGGCACCGGGACTGTTTCTCGCCGGTCAGATCAATGGCACCACCGGTTATGAAGAAGCCGCGGCGCAGGGCTTGATGGCCGGCGTCAATGCCACTTTATTGGCCGGGCGGGACGCTAGCACGGCGGTCGATTTCTTCATCCTTGACCGGGCCGACGCTTACATCGGCGTGATGATTGACGATCTGGTGACCTTGGGAACCGAAGAGCCGTACCGTATGTTTACCTCGCGGGCGGAGTACCGACTGGCCTTGCGGGCCGATAATGCGGACCAGCGACTGACCGATAAGGGTAGTGCCCTGGGCCTGATTGGCGGCGTGCGGCGCAAAGCGTTTGCGGCCAAATCCAAATCCCTGGAGGCGGCCCGCAGTTTGCTTGACAGCCTGTCGGCGACACCCAACCAGCTCGCCGAGCATGGGATCAACATTAATCGCGACGGAGTCCGGCGTAGTGCCCGCGCATTGCTCGCTTATCCGGAAATCGACCGCGCCGCCCTCACCGTTTTGTGGCCGCAACTGGCGGCGCTGGACGGTAAGATCGCCGAGCAAATGGAGATTGATGCCCGCTATAGCGGTTATTTGAAAAGACAGGACACCGATGTCCGGGCCTTCCGCCGGGATGGCGCGTTGGCGCTCCCCGATGATCTGGATTTTGCCGCCCTGCCCGGCCTGTCAAATGAAGTCATCAGCAAGCTTGAGCAGGCCCGCCCGGCGACCCTTGCCGCCGCCGGGCGTATTTCCGGCGTCACCCCGGCGGCGCTGACGGCGCTGCTGACCCATGTCCGCCGCCGCGACAAGGTTTCCCCGTAATGTTTCACGTGAAACAATTTCAGGAGCAGACCGGGGTTTCGGCGGAAACATTGGCGCGCTTGCAGATTTATGCGGACCTGCTGGAAAAGTGGCAGAAGAAGATCAATCTGGTGGGTCCGGCGACGGTCCCCGACCTGTGGAGCCGTCATATGCTGGATTCGGCGCAGTTGTACCCGCTGTTACCAAAGGCCGCTTGCGGCGTGATGGATTTTGGCAGCGGTGCCGGGTTTCCCGGCCTGGTACTGGCGATCATGGGCGGCCCCCGGGTGACCCTGGTCGAAAGCGATGGTCGCAAATGCGCCTTTATGGCCGAAGTGATGCGGGCGACGGCGACCGGCCCGGCGGCCCGCCTTGAAAACTGCCGCATCGAGGATTTAGCGCCGAGCACTGTCGATGTCATCACATCGCGGGCCCTGGCGCCGCTTAATAAGCTGCTCGGACTGGCCGCACCGTTTATTGGCGAGGGCACGATTTGTTTGTTCCCGAAGGGTAAAAAGGCCGAAGAGGAATTGACCGATACGGCGAAAAAATGGATGATGCAGGTCTCTAAAATCCAGAGTCAAACGGACCCATCCGGGACGATCCTCAAATTGGAAAACATAACAAGGCGGACGGGCTGATATGATGGCTGAGATTACGGCGAAAGCCGCCACGACGGGCGACACCAAGCCTTTAGCCTGGCAGGGCAACACGACGCGCATTATCGCCGTTGCCAACCAGAAAGGCGGCGTCGGCAAGACGACGACGGCGATTAATCTGGCGACGGCGCTGGCCGCCATCAAGAAAAAGGTCTTGCTCATCGACCTTGATCCGCAAGGCAACGCCAGCACCGGCCTTGGCGTCAGCCGCGAGGCCCGGAGCCGCAATACCTATCATGTGGTGATGGAGCAGATCAGCCTTGCCGAGGCGATTCAGCCGACCGATATTCCCGGCCTCGACATCGTTCCCTCGGGGATGGATTTGAGCGGTGCCGAGATCGAGCTGGTCGATGTTTCTGAGCGGGAATTCTGCCTGCGTCGGGCGTTGGTCCCACTCGCCGGGGAAAAAGGCGAAGACGGCTATTATGATTATGTGTTGATCGACAGCCCGCCCGCCCTCGGTCTGCTGACGATCAATGCCCTGGCCGCGGCACAAGCGGTGCTGGTGCCCCTGCAGTGCGAGTTTTTCGCCCTTGAAGGAATCAGCCATTTGATGAAATCAATCGAGCGTATCCGTAACGGTTTTAATCCACATTTGGAATTACAGGGAATTGTTTTGACCATGTTCGACAAGCGCAACAACCTGTCCGATCAGGTCGCCAGCGACGTCCGTGAATATTTCGGCGACAAGGTTTACAACACGGTGATCCCGCGCAATGTCCGGGTATCGGAGGCACCGTCTTATGGCCGCCCGGTGCTGGTCTATGACCTCGCCTGTGCCGGTTCCCAAGCCTACCTGCATCTTGCCGGCGAGGTTATCAGACGCGAGCGCAAGGAGTCGGCCCAATGAATGCCCCCGAGGATAAAAAGCGTAAGCTTGGTCGCGGCCTGTCGGCTTTGTTGGGTGATAGTGGCGGTGAATATGCGGCACAGGATAAAGCCCGTGCGACCAAGACCGTGGCCATCGAATTTTTACGACCGGGCAAGTATCAGCCACGGCATATTATGAATAGCGAGCAAATCGAGGAGCTCAGTCGCTCGATTGCCGAAAAGGGCATCTTGCAGCCGCTGCTGGTACGCCGTCTCGGCGACGCCGAGGGCCCGAACGCCTACGAGATTATTGCCGGTGAGCGCCGCTGGCGGGCGGCGCAAATGGCCAAACTGCATGAGGTCCCGGTTATCATCAAGGACCTGAACGATCAGGAAACCCTGGAAATCGCCCTGGTCGAAAATCTGCAGCGGCAGGACCTCTCACCGCTCGAGGAAGCCGACGGTTATCAGCGCCTGATGGAGGAGTTCACCCATACCCAGGAAGACCTGGCCAAGGCCATGGGCAAAAGCCGCAGCCATGTCGCCAATACCATGCGCCTGCTGGCCCTGCCCGACGCGGTCAAGGCGATGATCGACGATGGCCAGCTGAGCGCCGGTCACGGGCGCGCGATCTTGAGCGCAAGTCATCCGCTCGAAATGGCAAAAACCGTTGTAAAACAAGGACTTAACGTTCGGCAGACGGAAAAGTTGGTGAAAAAACAAGGGGCCGAAGGCAGCAAGCCTGTGGCCCGGCCAGTATCGAAAGATCCCGATACTGCGGCCCTTGAGCGGAGTATGTCGGACCTGCTTGGTTTAAAGGTTGATATTCAGTTTAAAAATGGCCACGGTTGCCTGAGTGTTCATTACACCGACCTGGCCCAACTCGATGACCTGCTTGCCCGGCTAAGCCATAAGCAAAAGACATTGCTGCCCGATGATGACAGCGACGACGATCTTGGTGTTATTCGCGATGCCGAAATTATCGGTGATGGCTCTGAAATTTAGTTTCGCAGCCGAATCAACGACGCGCGGCCTGGGCGATACGCATCAGGGCGCGCCCGCAAACGGCGTCAACGGGCATTCCGGTCGTTTTACAGTCCATTTCGGCCTCGCTTAGAATATCGAGGGCATCATTCAGGTACGCAGGGCGCCAGCGTTGCAGTTGCACGCGAAAACGATCCGCCTGCATAAACATGACCGGCGGCTTCAGGGATTTCATCGCCTGATCCGGGTTGCGCCCGCTGGCGACCAGGCCTGCGGCTAAATGCAGCCGTAGAAAATGACGGGCCACGGCGCGTAGGATTTGCACAGGGTGGGAACCCTCGTCCAAGGCCCGGGCCAAGGCCTTGTCAAGCCCGGCCTTGTCGCCCGATCCGGCTGCCATACTGATATCGTCGAGGGCGCTTGCGGCGTTGTCATCGATGGCGGCCTGGGCGTCTGCAAGCTCAACCGCGCCCGGACCGCCCATATAGAGCGCTAACTTTTCCAGCTCGCCACGGGTCATACTGCGATCCGAGCCAAGATTTGCGCAAAGATAGGCCATGGCGTCACGCGATGGTTTCAGGCCATGGCCGCCCAGAGTCTCGTCGATAACCCGCGCGAGGCTTCTGGAGTCATCGACATAGCAAGCGATTGAGGCAGCGTTTTTAGCGACCTCACACAACTTGCGCAGGCTTGAGCGCGGCCCGAGTTCTGCCGCCTCGATCAATATCAGGGCGTCCGTAACGGCCGCGACTTTCAGGTATTCGGTGAGTGTCTTGCTGACGCTATCGCCGGCATCGCGCAGCTTAAGCAGCCTGCGGCCACCGCCAAAAGCCATAGCCTGGGCTTCGTCGAGCAGGCGCGAAGGGTCGGATTTCAGAGTGCTCGCGCCGATCTCGACAACGCGAAAAGGATCGTCAGGGTCCTCGACGATGGATTTCGCCAGTTTCAGGGCGCGTTCACGGACCAGTCCCCGATCGGGGCCATAAAGCAGAACGCAAGCCATGGCCGGATCCGGGGCATTAATAAAGCTGTCTTGACGGGCGCCAGCTATTTTCACGCAAATGGCTTTCTATAGAAAATTAAAGTTTATCGGCGTTT
>CBFDEA010000138.1:0-5740 GCA_965603695.1 uncultured Rhodospirillaceae bacterium
GACGCCTACGACAGCGCCGTCGTCGCCCTCGATCGTTTCATCCAGTTGCACCCCTCTAACCCGGATGTGCCCTATGCCTACTATTTGAAGGCGCTTTGTTATTATGAGCAGATTTCCGATATTACCCGCGATCAGAAAATGACCGAACTGGCGCTGCGCACCCTGGACGAACTGGTTAAACGCTTCCCGACATCGAAATACGCCAAGGACGCCAAGTTGAAGCTCGACCTGACCCGCGATCATTTGGCCGGCAAAGAGATGGAAATCGGTCGTTACTACCTGAAACAGCGGCAATACCTGGCCTCGATCAACCGCTTCAAAACGGTTATCGACGATTATCAAAGTACGACCCATGTGCCCGAGGCCTTGCACCGGCTGGCGGAATCCTACGTCGCCTTGGGGATTGAGGTGGAAGCGCAAAAAGTCGCCGCCGTTCTTGGTCATAATTTTCCGGGCAGCCAGTGGTATACCGACTCCTACGCATTGGTTGAAGGCAAGCTGCTTGTTCCCAAGAAAGACGACCCTTGGTACAAGTTGTGGTAGCCGCGAGAAGCTGAATGCTGCAATCCCTCTCCATCCGCGATGTTGTCCTGATCGAACGTCTGGAATTGACGTTCGAGGCGGGGCTTGGCGTTTTGACGGGGGAAACCGGGGCCGGTAAATCGATTCTGCTTGATGCCCTTGGCCTGGCATTGGGCATGCGCGCCGAAACCCGTCTGGTCCGCCACGGCGCGAAACAGGCGGCGGTCAGCGCGACCTTCGAGTTGGCCGCAGATGATAACCTTGATGGCCTGCTCGATGAACACGGCCTGGAACTGGATGACGGCTTGTTAATCTTGCGCCGGGTGCTCGGTGCCGACGGCAGGTCCCGGGCTTTCGTCAATGACCAGCCGGTCAGCGTCGCGCTGCTCAAGAGTCTCGGCGAATCACTGGTCGAGGTGCATGGCCAATTCGAAAGCCAACGCCTGCTCAGCGCCGCCAATCATCGCGGCCTGCTCGATTCTTACGGTGGCCTGAATGACACCATCGTAAAGCTTTCAGGCCTATGGCAGCACTGGCGGGCGGCGCAAAAAGCACTTACCGACGCGGAAACCGAAATGGCCACGGCACGCCGCGATCAGGATTATCTGGTGCATGCCGTCGGCGAATTGGCGGCGCTCGACCCACAAACCGGGGAAGATCAGGCCTTGGCCGCAAAGCGCACCATGATGATGCACGGCGAGCACCTGATTGACGCCATGAATAAGGCCTTGGGCGAGCTTATCCGCAGCGACGGGGCGGAAGAATCCTTGCGCACGGCGGCACATAGGCTGGAGCAGGTGGCCGATAAGGCGGACGGTCGCCTCGACGAGGTTATCGCCGCCTTGGACCGGGCCGCCATCGAAGCCGCCGAAGGGCAGGCGCTGCTGGAAAAAGCCAACGCCGAAATAGACCTCGATCCACAAAAACTGGAAGCCGTGGAGGAGCGCCTGTTTGCCCTGCGCGCCCAGGCCCGCAAGCACAATGTCGAAGTCGATGACCTGGCCGATTTGTTGGCCCGGATGCAGGGCCAGCTGGCCGATGTCGAAGACGGCGGCGTCCGCCTGCAACAACTGGAAAAAGCCGAACAGGCCGCCCGCGAATCCTACCAATTGGCAGCCCGTTCCCTATCGAAGGCGCGGGCCACGGCGGCCCTGGCGCTGGACAAGGCGATCGGCCAGGAGCTGGTGCCGTTGAAGATGGAAAAGGCGACATTCATCACATCCCTGGAGCAGCTCGACGAGGCCTCCTGGGGCGCCCATGGCTGCGATAAGGTGGTCTTTCAGGTCTCGACCAATCCCGGTGCTCCGGCGGGCCCGCTAAACCGGATCGCCTCGGGCGGTGAATTGTCGCGTTTCATGCTCGCCCTGAAGGCCGTGCTGGCCAGTTCCGACGCTATTGCGACACTGATTTTCGATGAAGTGGACGCCGGTATCGGCGGTGCCGTCGCCGCCGCCGTCGGCCAGCGCCTGGCGACGTTGGCGCAGTCCGCCCAGGTCCTGGTTGTGACCCATTCACCGCAAGTGGCCTCGCGCGGGGCCTATCACTGGCGGGTTTCCAAATCCGATGGCGACAGTTCGGTGCGCACCGCCATCGAGACTCTGTCGGGCGATCAGCGCAAGGAAGAACTGGCCCGCATGTTGGCCGGTGCCGAGGTCACGGAAGAAGCCCGCGCCGCCGCCGACAGCCTGCTTAAAGGCGTCGGCGCGTGAGCGAGCGGCGGCGCCCGGAAGACCTGATGCCGCTGGAAGCCCGCGCCGAACTGGAAGCCCTGGCCAAGGAAATCGCCGCTCACGATATCGCCTACCACCAAAAAGACGCGCCGACGATTAGCGACGCACACTATGACGACTTAAGGAAGCGCAACGAGGCCATCGAGGCGCTGTTCCCGGAGCTTGTCCGTCCCGACAGTCCATCGAAACGGGTTGGCGCGGCTGTGTCTACGGGATTTGCCAAGGTCAGCCATGCCCAGCCGATGCTGTCTCTCGGCAATGTTTTTAGCGCCGATGACTACCGGGAATTCATCGACGGGGTGCGGCGTTTCCTTAAAGAACTGAGCGACGATCCAACGCTGCCGCTGGAAATGGTCGCCGAACCGAAGATTGATGGCCTGTCGATTTCGCTACGCTACGAAAAAGGTGTTTTCATGCAGGCGGCGACGCGCGGCGACGGCACCACCGGCGAGGACGTCACGGCCAATGTCCGCACCCTCAAAGGTTTCCCCGAAACGTTGCCGCAGGACGTTCCCGCCGTGCTGGAAGTGCGTGGCGAGGTCTACATGTCGGGGGCCGATTTCCACGCCCTCAATGCGGCCCAGCAGGAAGCCGGGCAAAAGCCGTTCGCCAACCCGCGCAACGCCGCCGCCGGAAGCCTGCGCCAGCTCGACAGCACCATCACAGCAAAGCGTCCGCTGTCGTTCTTCGCCTACGCCCTGGGCGAAGTCTCAGTACCTATCGCCGACAGCCACTGGGGTATTCTCGAGAAACTGAAATCCTGGGGTTTCCCGGTCAATGCGGAAACCAAATTGTGCCCTGATATTGAAACTGTATTGGCCTTCTATGATCGTTTGAACGCCCAGCGCGCGGCCTTGGGTTACGATATCGACGGCATCGTCTACAAGGTCAACCGGCTCGACTATCAGCAACGCCTCGGCTTCGTCTCCCGCGCCCCGCGCTGGGCCATCGCCCATAAATTCCCGGCGGAACAGGCGGCGACGGTTGTTAACAATATTATTATTCAGGTGGGCCGCACCGGCAGCTTGACCCCGGTGGCGGAGCTGGAGCCGGTCACGGTCGGCGGCGTCGTCGTCAGTCGCGCGACCTTGCACAACGAAGACTATATCACCGATAAGGATATTCGTGTTGGCGACACCGTCACTATTCAGCGGGCCGGTGATGTGATCCCGCAAGTGGTCGAGGTGGTTGCAGACAAGCGCCCCAAGGATAGCCAATTTTATAAATTCCCTGAGATCTGTCCGGAATGCGACAGTCACGCCGTGCGCGTCGAAGGCGAGGCCAAACGACGCTGCACCGGCGGCCTGATCTGCCCGAAACAAGCGGTCGAACGCCTGAAGCACTTCGTTTCACGCAACGCCTTCGATATTGAAGGCCTCGGCGGCAAGCACGTCGAAGGCTTTATTGCCGACGGGTTGATTGCCGCCCCGGCCGATATCTTCCGGCTTTCTCAGCACGTCGAGGAATTCTCAGGCAAGGAAGGCTGGGGAGAAAAGTCCGCCGGCAACCTGATTGCGGCAATCGAGGAACGCCGTACTATTTCGTTGGAGCGCTTTATCTACGCCCTTGGCATTCGCCAGATCGGCCAGGCGACGGCAAAATTGCTGGCCAGGCAGTACGGCTCTCTGGATGCCTGGCGGGACGCCATGAAGGCGGCGAAAATCCATGGATCGGAAGCCTTCGGCGACTTGACCAACATCGACGGCATCGGCCCGTTGGTCGCCAAAGACCTGATCGCCTTCTTCGACGAGGAGCATAATTGTACTGTCGTCGCCGATCTGGAAGCCCAACTCACTATCGAGGACTTTATCGCTGCCGACCCCAGCTCCTCGCCACTGGTCGGCAAGACCATGGTCTTCACCGGCTCCCTTGAAACCATGAGCCGCGGCGAGGCCAAGGCCAAGGCCGAAAGCCTGGGGGCCAAGGTTGCGGGATCGGTGTCGAAAAAAACCGATTACGTGGTCATCGGTGCCGACGCCGGATCGAAAGCCCGCCGCGCCCAGGAGCTCGGCGTCACCTGCTTAAGCGAGCAGGAGTGGCTGGCGTTGGCCGGGGGCTGACGCACAAAAAAAGGGACCGCAAAAGGTCCCTTTTAATTTGTCATGACGATCAAACTCTAGTGCAGCCTGGAGGGCAATTCCTCGATGGCGGCGTCGACCAGGGCGGCGCCTTTTTTGCCCGAGACTTTGTCGCTAAGGATACGGCGGCTGGCTTCCAGGGCGACGTCGATGGCGGCGGCGCGGATTTCGTCGCGGGCCGATATTTCGGCCTGGGCGATGCGATCCGTGGCTTGGCGTTGGCGACGGGCGACCAGGTCTTCAAGGTCCTTGGCGGCTTTCTCGGCGAGGTAGTCGGCCTCTTTCCTGGCCCGCTCGGCGATTGCCTCGGCTTCACCGGCGGCGTCGCGCAGTTTACGCTCGTAAGATGCCAGCAGGTCCTGGGCTTCCTCGCGCAGGCGGGTGGCTTCCTCGATCTCCGTGCGGATCGCCTCGGAACGGACGTCCAGGGCGGCGGAAATCTTCTGGTAAACGGTCTTGCCGGCGAGGCCGATGGTGATGACGAAGGCGACGAGGACGAGGAATTGCGGGTCTTCGTAAAAAGCACCGTGCGCGGCGGCTTCGCCAGCGACTTCCGATGCATAGGCTGCGCTGATCATTGGCGTTCCTCCATAATGGCGCTAACGACCTTGGCGACATCGGCGGCGCTTAAGCTTTCACCCGACAGCTTTTCCGAAGCACTGAGGGCGACTTCGGCGGCAACATCGTTGAGGCCGGCCATGGCGGCGTCGCGGGCTTCAAGGATGCGGCCTTCGGCAGCCGAGATTTCGGCGTCCAGCTTGGCACTGACTTCGCCTTGCGTTTTCGCCGCTTGTTCGGCGATGCGGTTGTGGGTTTCAACCATGACGCCATGGGCTTCGGAACGCGCCGCGGTGAGCGCCGCCTCGTAGGCCTGGGCGGCGGCTTCGGCCTCTTCCTTAAAGGTTTCCGCCTTTTTCAGGTTGTCATCGATCTTGTGCTGGCGTTCTTCGAGAACCTGAGAGATTCGGGGAAGGGCGACCCGCGACATCGTGATGTAGAGCACGAGGAAGGTAAGGCCTAACCAGATTAACTGCGGCGGAAAAGTCGAAATATCAAGCTGTGGCAACCCTGCCGCTTGGGCAGGGCTGCTGGCCAAGGCAAGAAGCCCTGCCAGGCCTGAAATCGACGTCACCGCGGTTTTCAAGATCCGCATGAAATGCTCCTGATTTTGGTTCAACTTAAGGGCGACGGGCTTAAAGAAAAGCCGCCGATCGATTTTAAGTGAACAGGATCAGGAAAGAGATCAGCAGCGCGTACAGCGCAACGGCCTCAACCAGGGCGAAGCCAAGCATGGCCAAGCCAAAAACCTGGCCACGAGAAGCCGGGTTACGTGCGATGGAGCTGATCAGTGATGAAAAGATGTTGCCAATACCGGCGCCAACACCACCCAGTCCGATAACGGCAAGACCG
>CBFDEA010000139.1:0-5719 GCA_965603695.1 uncultured Rhodospirillaceae bacterium
GGCCAGCTCCTGGTTGTAAGCCGCCGCGGCCACTAGCCGGATGTCGATTTCGGTGTAGTAGTGGGCGGCATTCGGGTCGGCCGGCTGGGGAATGCCCAGGGCCTCGTAAAGGTTGTTGTAACGTCGCGTCACCAGATCCTGGGCCGCCTTCTTGTAGACATCCTGCGTGTCCATCAGGCAGAACAGCGACAACAGCGACATGAAGACCTGCTGGGGGGTCGAAAGGCCGGCGGTATGGTTCAACGCCACCGCCCGGCTGTCGGCCACGAAGCGGTCGATCATCTTGAGCTTTTCCGGCTCCAGGGTGATGATGTTGTAGCGCTCGGCCAGCTCGTCCTTGTCCGCCTGGGGCAAATCCTTGAGTATTTTGTCCAACACGTTGCCTTCGCTAAGGGCGATCACGCCCAGGCGCCACCCCGTAGCCCCGAAATACTTGGACCAGGAATAAACGCCGATGGTATTTTCCGGTATCGCTGCAAAAAGCGAAACAAACCCCTGGGTGAAGGTGCCGTAGACATCGTCGGTCAGGATGATCAGGTCCGGCCGCTTGGTCTTGACGATCTCCACAATCCGGTCGATGGTCGCATCTTTAATTTTCACCGAGGGCGGATTGCTGGGATTGACAACAAAGAAGGCCTTGATCTTGGGGTCCAGCAGTTTGTCGATCTCGCTGTCGGGGATCTGCCAGTTTTCATCTTCACTGGACGTGACTTCCACGGACACAAGGCGGTAGTCGTTGAGCTGGGGAATTTCGATATAGGGCGTAAAAATCGGGGCGCCGATGGCGATCGTGTCGCCCTCTTTGAGAATCTTGTTTTCCTTGAGGGTCTGGAAAACATAGGTCATGGCCGCCGTACCGCCCTCGGTGGCAAACATGTCGAAGGGCGTGTCAAAAGGCCGGCCGGCCCCGAACTCCTTGCGGATGTAGGCCGCGCAGATGGTTTCGCAGTGATTCAACATGCGGTCGGGCACCGGGTAATGGTTGCCGATAATGGCGTCACTGAACTCAAGCAGCAAATCGGCGGCCGGGATGCCCAACTCCTTGTCGGCATAGTCCACGGCCTTCTGCAGAAAGTCCATGCCGGCAACCCCGGCGTTCTTCTGGATGAACTGGTCGAAACGGGCTTTGAGGCCCTCGGCCTGGGTGTAGCCCCCGAAGTGTTCCATGTCGGTGAAAGAGCGCTCGGCTTCACTTAAGGCAAACAATCCAAATTGGAAAAAACCGTGGCGCGGCGTGGTGGTGACCCAGTTGGGGTTGCCCCGGCCGGCGTCCAGCATCATGCGTTCGTGGTGGCTCTGGGCCAGTTCGATTAACTTGTCTTTGACCTCGAACGGGCTCAATTGGTCATACTTTTTAAGATCTTTAGTTTCCATTATATTTTCTCCTAAAATTCAAAATTTCGACTTCATTAAATATGCATGTATCTATAACGGCATAGGGCACGGTGCAGCCCAGCTTTGGGATGTTGCTTTTGGCCACATCGCCCACCAAAACCAAAACGACAAAAGTGGCGATACCGACAGGCACTCGCACGGCGTTAGGCCGCTTCCGAAATTGGATAATTATTCTGCCCATGATATCTGCCCTATTCTAATAACAGGACCAAACGGCCCTGATTCTATCCGGTAAGCAATCTATGATGCCACCCTGATTCCCTTACGGCGGCACTGCGCTGTGCACTCACACCACAAACACGATCACCGGCCCCAGAAAGGTCAGCAGCACGTTGGAAACCGCGTAGCTGACCGTGTAGCCCAGCACCGGGGTGCTGCTTTCGGCGACCTCCATCACTCCGTTCAGGGCGGCCGTGGTGGTCAGGTTGCCGGATATGGCACCGCAAATGATGATCGGGTTCATTTTCAGGGCGTAGCGGCCGTAGAACACCATCACCAGGCAGGAGCAGAGCGCGGCCCCGATGCCGATGGCCGGCAGGGTCACCCCGTATTGTTTGATCTGCGCAATGGCCTGGGACCCGGTGGCAAGTCCTACCGAAGCGATAAACACGGCCAGGCCGAAATCGCGCAGGTATTGGGCCGTGGAAGCGGGCAGATTACCGAAGGTCGGATGCTTGGCCCGCAGCCAGCCGAAGATAAGCCCCGAAATCAGGCACCCGCCGCCAGTGCCCAGGCCCACGGGTATGCCCGCCACGGACACGCTGAGCATTCCCACCAGAATGCCCACCAGCATCCCGCTACCCAGATAGACGTAATCCACGACTTTGGACGAGACCTGGGAGTAGCCGAGTTCGCGGGCGGCCTGTTCCACGTCCTCGGCGGCGCCCACCAGGCGGATCACGTCTCCCAGGTGCACCTCGGTCTGAGGATACATCTCGATTTCCTGGTCCAGGCGAGAGAGCCGGGTGGCCCGGACTCCGAAGCGGTGCTTCAGGTCGAGTGCTTCCCGGGCCTGTGCGATGGTCATCCCGCGAAGCGCCTTGTTGGTTATCACCACATCGCGCTCTTCGTCGATAAACCCCAGGGCGCTGAGGTTGGTGGTCTCCTTGCCGATGAAATTACCAGCCTTGAAAACCGCGCCCAGTTCCCCCTGCAAGGCCAGGCGGTAGCCGGGCTGAAGGGGCAATTCCGGCGTCACCGTGATGCGGCTTTCCAGATGGGCGGCCTGGGCCACCTTCACGTCGAAGCGCGATTCGAGGTCGGCGACGGTCATGCTCACGGCTTCGTCAGCAGACACCTGGTAGGCCCGGGCCCTGAGTTGCCCAAAGGCCTCGAACTGACCGGGCGCCAGCTTGAGGCCTGTGCCCCCGAGTGAATTCTCCAGGTCTTGGGCCTCTTTTTTCAAATCGATGCCCATCAGGCGGGGCGCTACCCGGCTGGCGAAGAAAATGACGGTCAGCATGCCGAAAAGGTAGGTAATGGCGTAGGTAACCCCGATGTTGGCCTGCAGTTCCTTGACTTTTTCCGCCCCCAGGCCGAGGCGCGTCAAGGCTTCGCCGGCCGTGCCGATACAGGCCGACTCGGTGATGGCGCCGGCCAGCAGGCCCGCGGCCGTGCCCTTGTCGAAATCCATCACCTTGGCCACCACGAAGATGTAGCCGAATATGGCAATCCCAGAGATCAGGGCCAGGTGCAGCTGACTCAAGGTCTTGCGGTTCAGGCTGGCAAAGAACTGGGGCCCGCTGACGTAACCGGTGGCGTAAATGAAGAGGGCGAACATCATCGACTTGACCACAGGGTCCACCGGGACACCGACTTGGCCGATGACGATGGCCACCAGCAAGGTTCCAGCCATGCCGCCCAGCTGGAAATTGCCCATCTTGATCTTGCCGATCCAGTAACCGATGGCCAGCGACACGAACAGGGCCGCCATGGGCGAAGCCTTGAAAAACGCATGGAGAAGTTCCATTTTCTTTTCCTTGGTTGTCAGGGTTCAGGCGTCAGAATGGATAGATCTGAAACCCGAACCCTGTCGTCATCGACCAACTTCTGGTGCCAACCGCAGATCAATAGATCAGCACGATGATCATCCCGATCAGGGTCAACAGGGTGTTGCTGACGGCATAGGGCACCGTGTAGCCCAGCATGGGGATGGTGCTCTTGGCCACATCGCCCACCATGGCCACCGAGGCGGTGCTCGTGCGGGCCCCGCCGCAGATGCCCAGGTTGATGGCCGGGTGGAACTTGAAGACGTACTTGCCGATCAGCGGCGCCACCAGCATGGGCACGGATGTGGCCACCACGCCCCAGAGAAACAGGCCCACGCCGGCCGTCTTGAGCCCGGCCACGAAACCCGGCCCGGCCGATATCCCCACGATGGCGATAAAGACGTTCAGGCCCACGGAGTTCATGAACCACTGGGTCGCCGCCGGCAGACGGCCGAAGGTGGGGTGCACCGAGCGCAGCCAGCCCAGCACCAGGCCGCCGATCAATACACCGCCCGATACCGACAGGGTGATGGGCACGCCGCCGATTTTCACGGACAGCGCCCCGATCAGGCCGGCAACTAGAATGAACAGACCCACCCAGACCATGTCGGTCGCATCCGACGGGCGGTCGGCATAGCCGATGGCCTTCGCGATCCGCGCGATATGCTGTTTCGTACCGGAGAGTTTGAGGATGTCGCCCCGGTGGACCGCGGTCTGGGCCAGGATCGGGACATCCACGCTGGTCGCCCCGCGGGTGATCTTCTGCAGATAGACGCCCCGGGCAAAATCTTCCTTGGCCAGATCGACCAGGGTCTCGCCGTTGACGTCCTTGTGGGTGATGACCAGGTCCGCGGATTCGACGGGGATGTCCAGCAGTTCCTTGTCGACGACTTCCTTGCCGTGCTTCTCGAGGGCCACCAGGGCCTCGGTGGGCCCGGACACGGCCACCACGTCACCGGCCTGGAGGGTGGTGCCGGCATCGAAATCGATGATCTTGCCGTCGCGCCGTATCCGCTCGATATAGAGTCGCTCCTTGGCGTGCAACGCTTCCGCATCGGCAACCGTCTTGCCGGCGGCGGCGATCTCGAAGGCGCGCATAGAGAGCTGGTGCCAGGCTGTATTCATGCCGCCCTCGGGCTGGCCCTTGGACATCTCGGCCTCGTATTGCTTGCAGGCCTCCACGAGGTTGGTGCCGATCAGTTTGGGCCCGATCTGGGAAAGAATCAAACCGGTGCCGATCGTGCCCCAGAGATAACAGATGGCATAGGCCACCGGGATCTGGTTGAGCAAATCCTTGGCGTTGCTCACGCCGGAATTATTGATGGCGTCGGTGGCCAGGCCGATGGAGGCCGAGATAGTCTGGGCCCCGGCCCAAAAGCCGGCCGCAAGCCCCACGTCAAAACCGGCAACCTTGGCCGCAATATAGGTGGTTGCCAGACAGATCGCACACACGACCACGGCAAATATGGCCTGGGGGGCGCCGTCACGGGCCACCCCGCGCACGAACTGGGGCCCAACGCTGTAGCCCACGGCGAAGAGAAACATGGTGAAGAAAACATGCTTAACCTGGGCCGAAATGGCAATGTCCAGCTGCCCGATGAGGACCCCGACCAGCAGCGTACCCGTCACCGCGCCCAGGCTGAAGTGGCCCAATTTGATGCCGCCGATGTAGTAGCCCAGGGCCAGCGTGAGGAAGAGGGTCAGGGCGGCATTGTTCCGCAAAACGTTGACGATCCAGAATTTGCTCGGTGGCGGTCCCTTTGGAGCAGCCGCCTTGGCCTTGGCATCCTTTTTGGCCGCATCCGTTGTCTTGGCGTCCTTGGCGGCTAGCAGAATCCTGCCGTTACCCCCATCCTCGCTGGCTTGGAGCGTCGGGTGCTGTTCGACCCCGGCGGACTGCGCGCTGCCGACGGATATAACGACCAATATGGCCAGGATGGCGACGGCGCCAATCCCGCTCACAGCTCGTGACGTCGCAGACACGCTCCTTATTTTATTAAAAATCAAATTATTCATGATAGGCTTTCCTTTCATGTTTGAGGGCCGGCCTGAACCGGCGAGCCGACCCTCGTTGATTGTCAAAAACGCCTGATCAAACCTGACCGCTGCATCAGCTGTGCTTGTAGCCGCCGGATTCTTCTTCGATGGCTTTATGGGTCACCGGGTTTTTCTCGAAGTAAGCGATGCAGCGTTTAAGATCATCGACCAGCAGACTGGCCAGATCGTGGCTGAAGCCATGGCGCACCAGGATGCGCATGATCACCAGATCTTCCCGGTTGGGCGGCATGCTGTAGGCGGCAATCTGCCAGCCGCGGGCCCTGATCCGGTCGGAGAGG
>CBFDEA010000140.1:0-5712 GCA_965603695.1 uncultured Rhodospirillaceae bacterium
CGTCCGAAATTGGCGGGTAGTGACATATCAAGAGTCGCATCGGATTCAGCGGGATCGCAAATCATCAGCGGCGGCGCATGACAGATAAACGGTTCAGACGTTGCCGTCGCCGCAGCGTCAAAAGTTTGCTGGGTACCCGACGCGGTGACCAGCAATGGCTCGAACAAATATTTAACGTCCTTGGGATCGAGGGTAATCTTAATAAATTTTGAATCTTCATCACCGATCGCCGCAACCATATCCGGATCGATGGCGCTATAAAAATCGACATTCTGCACCGATAAAGTGGAAGCCGAACTGGTAATCATCGATGTCTGTGCGATGGCATTGACGGCCAGAGACGTTGCCCGGACCTGGGCACCGACACGGCCATCGAGTTGCGAAGCACCGGCCATGGCCCCGGCATCGGCGCGACTCTGCATTTGCGAACGCAGGACACTCATGCGGCCAACATCAAGAACCAGGGCACCGGCACCTAACGCAAGCACCGCGAAAAATCCGGCGAAGACGGCAACGCTGCCAGCCTCATCACGAGGCAACGCCTTGAGGGTTTTTACATAATTATGAAATTTATACATCATGAGGAAGAAGTTAATCCAATTATGCAATAATTTCAAGTATTCAATATAGAATAATATGTATTCATTTATACTTTGTATTATACTTTTATTTATAACAAATTTAGCTAAAATTTTATCTATTCGCGCCCCTGCAAGGGTCAGGACCGATCATGTATTGACCGGTTCGACAAGGGCGCTAATCTATGGCTATGGGGATTTAAGGAGGCGCATTCATGAAGTTGTTACGCTACGGGCCGCTTGGCCAGGAAAAACCGGGCATGATCGACGCGCAAGGCCGCGTTCGCGATCTATCGGGCATTGTCAAAGATATCGCCCCGGACACGCTGGCTCCGGCGCGGCTGGCGCAACTCTCAGAGCATGATTTTGATGCACTGCCCATTGTCGAAGTACCCTCACGCTTCGGCACGCCGGTAAATGGTATCGGCAAAATCCTTGGCATCGGCCTTAATTACGCCGATCACGCCTCAGAGACGAAACTCGACCTACCGCCCGAACCACTGGTCTTTGCCAAGGCCATAACGTGCCTTGCCGGAGCCAACGACCCGCTGGTTTTACCGAAAGATTCACTGTGTACGGATTACGAGGTAGAGCTGGCCGCCATCATCGGCACCCGCGCCCAATATGTCAGCGAGAACCAAGCCCTTGAGCACGTCGCGGGTTACGCGGTGATGAACGATTATTCCGAACGCAACTATCAGATTGAGCGCGGTGGTCAGTGGACCAAGGGCAAAAGCTTCGACGGCTTCGGCCCGCTGGGTCCGTGGCTGGTGACAGCCGATGAAATTGCCAACCCGCAGAACCTGAAGATATGGTGTGACGTCAATGGTCAGCGCCGTCAGGATTCCAATACCCAGCATATGGTCTTCGGCATCGCCCGGATCATATCCAATCTGAGTCAATACATGACTCTGGTGCCCGGCGATGTCATTTCAACAGGCACCCCGCCCGGTGTCGGCCTCGGCCATAAACCACCGCTTTATCTGAAACCCGGAGACGTCGTCGAACTTGGCGTCGAAGGCCTTGGGCAACAACGCCAGGAATTGAAAAGCTGGTCGTAGCAAGAAATTAAGTCATAACAAAAAAAAATAAAAAGGGACTTTCATGACCAAAGCCAGCATTACCAGACGAGACTTTCTAAACGGCACATTGATCGGCGCAGGCACCGCCCTGATTGGCAATCGCTACATGTTTGGTTCTGCTCATGCCAGGGAGGCCGAAGCGGTCCTGCCGGGCATTGACGCCCCCTACTACCCCCCCGCCTGGACAGGTATGCGCGGCAGTCACCCCGGTTCCTACGAACGCGCCCACGAGTTCGCCCGCGAAGGCCACGAGGATTGGGGCCAGATCATCGAGACGGGCGAGGAATACGATTTGATCGTCGTCGGTGGCGGTGCCAGTGGGCTGGCCGCAGCCTATTTCTTTCAGGATGCCCACGACTGGAAGGCAAAAGTCCTGGTACTCGACAATCACGATGATTTTGGCGGTCACGCCAAGCGTAATGAATTCGAGAGCGAAGGCAAAATGCGGATGACCTACGGCGGCTCGCAAGGCTTCGACAATATCGATAACTGGCCCGACGAAATGTGGGATTTGCTGGAAGATCTGGACATCAGCCTGGAGCGCTTCGAAAACGACTATTACGATAGTGAATGGTTCCAGCGCCACGGCCTTAAAGGGGCCGTGTACATGGATGCCAAAGCCTGGGGGCGCGACCATGTGATCCCGGCCGATCTGGGCGGTATGGCCCCGGTCATGCCGGGGCTTGGCGAAGGATCAAAAGACTACGAAGCCTTATTTGCCAAAACCCCTTTGCCTGCAAAAGCCAAAGAAGAGCTAACCAAGCTCTATAAAGAAAAAGGCGCTAACCGCATCGTTCAGAAAATCGACGAGCTTGACTTCAACTTCGATAACTACCCATACGAAAAATTCTTATCGAAATACTGGCGCATCAAGGACCCGGCGACGTTCTTATTCATACGCAAACTGCCGACCGACGAAAATGGTGTCGGCGCGGAAACCCTTTCCTTAAGCGAAGCCATCGAATCCAGCCTCCCCGGCACCATCAAACTTGGTCTTTTTTACAGAATGACCAAAAAGCCGGACCCTGAAGAGAGCGGATACGTGCATCACTTTCCCGACGGCAACGCCGGATTCTGTCGCACAATCGTGCGCGCCATGATTCCTGAAGTCGCCCCCGGCGAAACTGACGCAGACGTTGTCCTGGCCAAATTTGATTACTCAACACTGGACGATCCGGAAAACGACACCCGTATCCGCCTTAACAGCACCGCCATCGCCGTCAAGCACGATGGCCCGATTGAGGAGGCGGAAAGTGTCAGCGTTACCTACATCCGCGATGGCAAGCCGCACCATGTCAAAGCCAAAGGTGTTGTCTTGGCCTGCTGGAACATGATTATTCCGCATCTTTGCCCGGAACTTCCCGAAGACCAGAAAGAGGCCTTATCCTCCAACGTCAAAATCCCCTATATCTTCGCCAACGTCATGGTTAAGAACTGGCAGGCGATCAAGAAAGCAGGCATTGGCGCGGCCTATTGCCCGACCAGTTACTACCACCTTCTGCAAACAGAATATCCGGTCAACATGGGCGGCTACTCGGTAGCCGATGACCCAAGCGGACCCATGCCGATCACCCTGATACGGGTTCCTGTTCCTGACGAGAAGGGCATGGAGCCGCGCGATCAATTCCGTGAAGGCCGCAGCGAAATCATATCCTTGGAATTCGCCGATTTCGAGGCCGAGGTCAACGCCCAGCTTGATGGCATGTTCGGCCCTTACGGGTTCGATTCAAAACGTGATATCGCCGCCATTACCCTCAACAGGTGGTCCCATGGCTACAGCTATACCTACTTCAATCTGTTCGATAAAGGCATGACTCTGGAGGAAGGCCCGCACCTTAAGGCGCGTGAGCAGTTCGGCCTGATCACCATCGCCAATTCGGATTCGGGGGCAAATTCCTGGCTCGATGTCGGCGTTATGCAGGGCCTGCGGGCGGTCAATGAATTGCTTGAAGAATAAACCCTAAGAACTTCTGGGGCGGCGTTTCTCGACGCCTTGTTTCGGCTTTTCAGTGACACGTCTGTTTTTAACTTTCGCCCGCCCACTTTGCGTGATCGCGGCCTGATTGAACCCTGCCCCAAATTGTTTCAGGGTCAGCCAGCCTGCTTTCTCGCATTCTTTCAAGGTCGCGAAAAGAAGGGTTCCGTCATCCTTATCGGAAACGGCAATATTGCCGGACATGACGAGTAACTCCAGAAGCAGTCTTTGCTGATGTAGAATGTCCGCCATTTCTCTTTTTCTTCCTCTTTATTTTACGGCCTTGATAAATACTGCGACGCCCAACCCAATCCGCAGGCGCATGTCGTTTTGGGCCGGTATTCACAACCGACCCAGCCGTCATAGCCATGGCCGTCAATCTTGTCAAACAAGACCTGGAAATCAACATCACCGCCATCGGGTTCCTGGCGCTCCGGAACCCCGGCGATCTGAATATGAGCGATAGCACCCAAGCACATGTCTATGGCTTGACATGGATCAAACCCCATCCGGGCAACATGGTATAGGTCCAGTTGCAGACCCAGTGCGGGGCTGGCGACGGCGTCAAGAATTTCCATGGCCTGATCCGGGCGGGTCAGAAAATATCCCGGCATGTCGATATGGTTGATCGGCTCAATCAGGCCGCGCAGGCCAGCGGTGGCGCAGGCCGCTGCGGCAAAATGCAAATTCTCAACAAACAGATCGGTCGCCTCGGTTCCGGCGATTCCGGCCATGATGTGGATGTTCGGGCAACCGATGGCCGTGGCGTAGTCGATAGCCTGACCCAGCGACGCACGAAATTCGGCCTGGCGTCCGCCGAGACAGGCCAAGCCCCGTTCGCCAGCGGACCAATCGCCGGGCGGGGCATTGATCAAAACAACCTCAAGGTCATTGTCCTGAAGCTTGTTTGATATGTCGGAAGCCTTGAATTCGTAGGGAAACAGGAATTCAACGCCCTTAAAACCGGCTTGCGCCGCGGCATTGAAGCGTTCAAGAAATTCTACTTCGGTGAACAGCCAACTCAGATTGGCGGCTAATTTCGGCACAATCGGGCGTTTCCTCTTCAATTCAATAGAGCCAAAGGCTATACCAAGTCGCACGAATAATGGCCCATCAACAGTGAATGTTCCATCAATGATTATCGCCCAGATCTCCGACCTGCACTTGCGCACCGATGGCCGCCTGCTGAAAGGCAAGGTCGATACCGTCGCCGCCCTGAACGCCACCATTGAACATCTCAACGGCCTTTCCCCCCGCCCCGACCTGGTGCTGGCGACGGGCGATCTAGTCAACAAGGCGCATAAGCAGGATTACGAGTTCATGCGCCGTGAATTCGACCGCCTGGAAATGCCGGTCTACGTCATTCCCGGCAATCACGATGATCGCGACATGATGCGGCACAATTTCGCGGATCAAGGCTACCTTAGCGAAGACAACCCGTTCCTGCATTATGTCCTGGAAGACTATCCACTGCGGTTGATCGGCCTGGATACCAAACGCGACGACCATGACGGCGGCGAGATGTGCGCAGAGCGCCTTGACTGGCTCGACCGGACCCTGTCTGCGGCACCCGATCGCCCGACCCTGATCTTCATGCATCACCCGCCCTTTATCAGTGGCATCGGCTTCATGGATAACCGGAAATTTGTCGGCGCAGAGGCGCTGGAAGCCGTCGTCAAAAGCCATAGCCAGATCGCGGGTATCGTCTGCGGCCACATGCATCGGCAGATCTCCGTCGCCTGGGGCGGCACCATTGCCTGTGTCTCGCCGTCACTGGTTTTCCAGATGACCCTGGATTTCACCCCCGGTGCGCCGTCCAGCTTCATGCTCGAGCCCGCCGCCTGCCCGATTGTCCTGTGGAACGAAGAGCACGGGCTGATTTACCATTGCAGTCAGATCGGCCCATACGGCGCGGCCAACCCGTTCGTTGTCGATCCTTTGTGAAGAACAGTTTATAGTGCCTGTCATGATGAACAAACTTTCCAAAAAGTACGACCTGATGGTGCCGCGCTACACCAGCTACCCGACGGCCCCGCACTTCAGTGACAGTGTCACCGCCGCGCTCTATAGCCAATGG
>CBFDEA010000141.1:0-5677 GCA_965603695.1 uncultured Rhodospirillaceae bacterium
AGTATTTGCCACAACCGCCGACCTGGGCGATGCCGACGGAGGAACCGGTGCACATCCAGAAATTCTTTAAGTGAGCAGCCGGGCCGAGCAGCGGATTGCTGTCCGGGGTATGAGAAATAGCGCCGTTGACGACGCGCTTGATGCCCGCTTCGGCCCAGATTGGCATTCGCTGCAAGACGGCTTCGAGATGCGGCATGGAGCGCTCAAAATTGCCCTCGAAAAGTTCGCTTTCGGATTCCCAGGCCGGGTAGCCATGCGGCGACCAGGCTTGTTCCGCCGTGCCCGGGGCCGTTTCATAAACGCCGATCAGCCCGGATTTCTGTTCCTGGCGATAATAGCAAGATGCCGATGGGTCGCGGATGACCGGTATTTCATCATCGCTATCGACGAATTCTGTGATTGGTTCTGTGACGAAGTACTGGTGCAGCATGTTGATGAACGGGGCCTCGCCGCCGACCCATTTCATGACCTCGTTGGCATAACACCCCGCCGCGTTGACGACATGCTCACAGGTGATGGTGCCCTGTTCGGTTACGACTTGCCACTCGCCAGTTTCCAGCGCCCTGATATCCGTGACTCGGTTGCGTAAGGAAACTTCAGCACCCATCTGGCGGGCGCCTGCGGCCAGGGCATTGCAGCCACCGGCCGGGTCGATATGACCGTCCTGGGTGGTATAGGCCCCGGCGATGACGCCGTTTGTGTCCAGGTAAGGGATGATTTTTTTAATTTCATCGGGGCCGATGATCTCCATATCGTACCCGATATTTGGGGCCATGCCGGCGACCCGCTTGAACCAGTCGACTTCTGCCTCGCTGAAGGCTAGGCGGATACCACCGCACCCGTGCCAACTGACATAGGTCCCGGTTTTCTCCTCAAGCGTCGGATACAGGGTGTTCGAATAATGGTGGATCTTGGCCATGTTGTAACTGCCGATGAAGCTTGGGCACTGGCCCGCCGCATGCCAGGTCGATCCAGACGTGAGCTCACCCTTTTCGATCAGGATGCTTTCGCTCCTGCCTTCCTCGGCCAGGTGATAGAGCAGGCTGCAACCCATCATACCGCCGCCGACAATGACGACCCGTGCGTGACTTCTCATGGTGTTTCCTCTCCTGGCGTGAATCGTTCGACTAACGGTAGTTTAACATCGAAGGCGTTACGGATGTCCCGATCCAATTCGGCCGATATGTGGTCAGGCCAATGATTATCGAGAAGATTCCTGGTTTCATCGCGGGCGCGATCAATCACGCTCAAGCAGCCATTTTGGCTCCATTCGTTGGGGCTTAAGCGGTCACCGACAAGCGGATAGACATAATCGCTTTGCATCCGCTCGATGGTTTGGGCGTGCCCCAGATAGTGACCGGGGCCGTCCTGACAGGTTTCGGCAATGACGTCCAGCGACAGGGTCTCATCGTTGACATCGATGCCACGGATGGTGCGCTGTACAGCCCCGATGGTGTCGTTGTCGATGATCAGGCTTTCATAGCAAAAAGCCAGCAGGGAAGCGTGCATGCCTGCCGATTCCTGAATCAGGTTGGTCCCGGAATTGCCAACCAGGGCGTGGTTGTAGCCCTTTTCAGAACCCGATTGGGCGTCTGGTATTTTCGCATCGGTCATGGCCGAGGCGACGGACGTCGGCAGATCGTAGAACCGGCCCATTTGTCCGGCCGCCGCCATTAGCAGCGCCTGCTCGCCGCTGCCCCCCGACATGGCACCGGTACGCAGGTCCGAGACAAATGGCCAGATGCCAAGAATACAGGGTGCCCGGGGAACGACGGCGTTGATGTAGACAAGCCCCATCAGCGTCTCGGCGGTGGCCTGAACGATGGCTCCGGCCAGGGCCGTCGGGGCCGTCGCCCCGGCCTGTCCTGCCGACAGCAGCAGCACCGGCATGCCGCCGCGGGCCGCCGTTTCAAGGATTGCGCAGGCATTGGCCTCGAAGGTCATCGGTGGCACGACGAAGCAGTTTGACTGGCTGACAAATGGACGTTCCCGCCATTGTTTCTCGCCCCCGGCAATCATGTGCAGCATTTCCAGGGTCTTGCTCAGATGGGCGGGATTTGTGAAGCTGGTGCCGACATGCTTTGCGGTACCGCTGACGCTGGCATAACAAGTGTTGAAATCAAGATCGTGACCACCTGCCATATCACGGGTGACGATGGGTCTCTGGAAATAGTGAATATGCTCCAGGCCATCGACCATGCGGGCAATATCGAATAAATCTTTGACAGTCGAATCGCGGAACGCCCCGGTTTCGGCATCGACAATCGAAATGGCGGCGCCACCGGTTCCGAAATACACCCGCTTGCCATGGGGCGACATATCAAACTCCGGCTTTTGCCCGCACAGCTGAAAATCCCTGTTGGCTTTTGCTATCGTATCTTCGACCAGGGCCGCAGGCAGCCTGAGGCGACCATCAGTGCCCATGATGCCACCGGCGGCGGTGATCGCCTCGACACACGAAGGCGGCGCTTTCGAGAAGCCGACGTTCTCCAGAAGGTGCAATATGGCGTGGTGAATTTTTTGAATGTCGTGATCGTCCAGCGCTTGATAATTGCCAGCCTGCATGCCGGGGCGAACGGGACGGGCGTCTTCGGATAACGGTTGCGCTCGTAATGCCTGCCTGGCCAAACGGCCTCCACGTCGGCGCTTTAAATCGAAGGATGCTGTTGCCATAAAAAAGACCCCATAAATCAAGTGAGCTTGGCTGCACGGACAGTATTGAGGACTTTTTCAGGGAAATACAAACACCGTTTTCAAGGGGCGGCGCAATGAGAACATTTGGCGACGCCAGTGTGATAAAAACCGCCGTTCGGACAGTTTCAATCAGGCCAGACCGGATTGCTCTAGGCTTTGAGGCCTTCGTTATCCGAGACTATGATGCTTCGCCGATTGCGATCAGCTTATTGGCGGGCGACTTTTTCTCTCGTCAGGGGGGGCATACCGCGATAGGGTTTTCTGGCATTAAAACCCCAAGGGATTTCTAAATCAGATGCTGCAGTCGATCCGCTCCGTCGCCTCGTTGTTGTTGAGCTTCGGGCTGTTGTTGGTGGCCAACGGTATGTTCGCCACGCTTCTTGGTTTGCGCTCTAAACTCGAAGGGTTCTCCACCGAAACGGTCGGCTTCGTTATGGCTGGATTTTTTATCGGCCTCCTGCTCGGCGCGCTGTATGCGGTCAGGGTGGTGGCGGCGGTCGGCCATATCCGGGGCTTTGCCGCCTTTGCTTCGATTATGTCGGTTGCCGTCCTCGGCCATGTCCTGTGGATAGATCCCTTCGTTTGGTTCATCCTTCGTCTGGCCGCCGGGTTCTGCATGGCGGGCATGGTCATGGTCGTCGAAAGCTGGCTTAACGAGCGCGCGACCAATGAAACGCGCGGCCAGATCCTGTCTATATATATGATGACCAACTATCTGGGTTCGGGCATGGGGCAGTTCATGGTCAGCGTTGCCGACCCGGCCAAGTTCCAGTTGTTCGTCATCGCTTCGATCATCTTTTCCATCGCCTTGGTGCCGGTGCTGTTGACCCGGGCAAGTGCGCCCAAGCCGAGTTCGCCGCAAAGGATGAAATTCCGCGACCTTTACGGAATTTCACCACTGGGCGTCGTCGGCACCATTTGCGCCGGTATGGTTAATTCATCGATCAACAGTATGGGGCCGGTGTTCGCCAGAGACAGTGGGTTGCCGATCTTGGGCGTTTCCACTTTCATGGCTTGCGTCATTATCGGCGGCATGGTGCTGCAATTCCCCATCGGCCGCCTGTCCGATCGCTATGATCGGCGAACCATTTTGCTGATCGTTACAATTTCGACGGTGATCGCCGCCCTCGCCGTTATTTGGGCGACCGGCCAGTCGCCGATGTGGCTGTATGTGGTCGGCGCGTTCTTCGGCGCTTTTTGTTACACGGTCTATCCGCTTTGCGTCGCCCAGATCAATGATATGGCGGCATCCGACAAGATGGTCCAGGTGTCCGCCGGTCTGCTTTTCGCTTATGGTTGCGGGGCCAGCATCGGCCCCATCGTGGCGTCGCAAATGATGGGAAAATTCGGCCCCGAAGGGATGTTTATGTCAAGTGCCGCATTGACCGGAACGCTGGCGCTTTTCACTGCCTACAGGATGCTGCGCCGCGACCGTCAGGATCAATCCAAGGCGATGTTCATTCCCCTTGGAGGCACCGGTATATCGAGCAAGCAGCTCTATACCGCCGCCATGAAATCGTTTCGCCGGTCACGAAAAAATTATCCGAAGCCGAAGGCGTAAATTGGCCCAAGCCGAAGGCGTAAATTAGCCCTGTAGATGTCGCAAATTGGCTATGTCGGGGTTTGAATACTTGCTAGGTTTTCTTTTCTTGGTCGATAAATAAATTCTGAAGTTGATCTGTGTAAATGACACGTTTTTCCGGATGGAATGTTTTTTGGAACGGGCTGACCGGGCAAACCGGCTGGCAGCGCCAATGGCGCGCCCCGGAACCGAAACCGGATTATGACGTGGTGATTGTCGGTGGCGGGATACACGGTCTGGCAACCGCCTACTATCTGGCGAAAAATCATGGATTAAAGAACATTGCGGTGTTGGAGAAGGGCTGGCTGGGTGGCGGTAACGCCGGACGCAACACGACGATTGTCCGTTCCAACTACATGATGCCGGGTAACCGTGAATTTTATGAACATTCTTTGAAGCTGTGGGAAAACCTCAGCCATGATCTGAACTATAACGTCATGTTCAGCCAGCGCTCTCACATCAGCCTGCTGCACAGCCCTGCGGCAAGAGACGCCGCGGCCCGTCGTTATAACACCATGCGGCTAAGCGGTTCGGATGGCGAACTGTGGAATCTGGAAACGCTGAAATCCCATGTTCCGCTGCTCAATTACGCCGCGGACGCCCGCTTCCCGATTATCGGTGCCGCGGTGCAAAAGCGCGCCGGTACGGCCAGGCACGACGCCGTCGCCTGGGGTTACGCACGCGCCGCCGATCAACACGGCGTTGATATCATCCAGAATTGCGAAGTCACCGGGGTGACCAGAAAGAATGGACACGTCGTCAGCCTGGAGACATCACGCGGGACCATCGGTGCCAGCAAGGTCGGCTTTGCGGTGGCCGGTAATACTTCGCGCCTGTGGAATATGGCAGGCCTTGGGACACTGCCTATCGAGTCTCACAAGTTGCAGGCCTTTGTCAGCGAACCCATGAAGCCGTTGCTTGATCAGGTCGTCGTCTTTGGCGTCGGCGGGGCGCATTTTTATATCTCGCAGTCCAACAAGGGTGGCATGGTCTTCGGCGGTGATCTGGATTGGTACAAGTCGTATGCCCAGCGTGGTGCCTTGCCGATCATCCAGGATGTCGCCGAATGCGCCATATCGATTCTGCCCTGCCTTGGCCGCGTCCGCCTGTTGCGCCATTGGTCCGGGGTCGTGGATATGTCTATGGATGGTTCGCCGTTTATCTGTAAAACGCCGCTGGATAATCTTTATCTGAACGCCGGCTGGAACTATGGCGGCTTTAAAGCCAGTCCGGCCTCGGGATGGTATTTCGCCGATCTGATCGCCAATGATCGCCCGCATCCGATCAACGTCAATCACGACCTCAAACGCTTTGAGCGCGGCATCAATATTGACGAGCGCGGCGCCGGCCCTGATCCTAAATTGCATGGTTGAGGATTTGACAAAATGATTCGTATTCCCT
>CBFDEA010000142.1:0-5670 GCA_965603695.1 uncultured Rhodospirillaceae bacterium
GCACGACGCCGAGGGTCTCACGCCCGCCGTCTTGCCCTTCGACGGTGGCGATGAAGGCCATATGATCGTCGTAATCGATATGGGTCAGCCCGTACATTTGATCGTGGGACATTTCGCCAATTTTGCCGAAGAAGCGAAAGCGGATGTCTTCGGGGCTTAACTTGTGAAGAAATGTGTAATGATCTGCCGCGTCATCGGGACGGATAGGCCGCAACAAGATAAGGCGACCATCATCGAGATGAACGCTCTCTTCGTGTTCGCGGGGGTAGGGGCGATTGGTCATGCTGGCCTATTGTGAAGACTGAACAATCGCCTCGACCTGAGAAGCGAAAGTCGCTTCATCGACTGGTTTGGTGATGTAGCCGTCGACGCCTGCCTCTTCAGCCTGTTTGCGCCAGAGCGCGTGATCTTTCGATGTCACCATGATGATTTTCGCGTCGGCCAGCTCTTTTTTGGCGCGCAGTTGCTGGACCAGTTCAAGGCCGTCCATCTCCGCCATGACCAGATCGACGAGGATGGCATCGGGTTTGCGGGCGACGATCCTGGGCAGGTTTGAAACCCCTGAAACGCCTGAGAAAACCTGATGACCGGCACCTTCCAGCAGGACAGTGAAGTAGTTAATCATGTCCCAATCGTCGTCGATAATGTAGGCCTTCACGGTGTCACCTCCTCATGCTCTTGGGTCGCGGAAAATGAGTCTTTACAGTTCACTACGTGGGGACTTTGAGAAACAGATTCAATTATTTCGACGTCATTACCCAGACGCCTTTCCAATCTTTCGGGGGTTTCTTTTTCAAAAACTTGCAGCGGTCTTCGATATAGGTGTGGGCCAACTTGTCGTTGGGGTTGGCCTTGAGCGCCTCCTGGAAAGACCGGATGGCCTTATCCCAGTTTCCTTCGCGGTAATGATTGCGCCCTTCGTTGAAGTAATTGACGTTGTCCATCAGGTTGGGAAAGGTCTCGTCGGTGTGGTAGTCGAGCACTTCGTAAACGCCGACCGGTTCGGTCTTGCCCTTGACCACCACATCGTCGATATCGCGGATCCGGTAGGTGCCTTTCAATGCGGCCTTGGTGTATTCGCTGATCAGAAGATGCGCCGAATACTGCTTGCAGGCGCTTTCCAGTCTGGCGGCCAGATTCACGCCATCGCCGATCATCGTGTAATCCATGCGCTTCTTGCTGCCGATGTTGCCGGCGACGATCTTGCCGGTATTGAGGCCGATGCCATGGTCGATAGCCGGCAGGCCGTTTTGTTCGCGCACCTTGTTCCAGTCATACAGTCTGACGATCATCTGGATGGAAGCGCGCACGGCACGGTCTTCATCATCGTCGTGGCCGATGGGGATGCCGAAGGCGGCCATGATGGCGTCACCGATGAACTTGTCCAACATGCCGCCTTCTTCGGTGATGGTATCGACCATGATGGTGAAGTATTCGTTGAGCATGGCGACGGTGCCCTGAGCGCCCAGGGCTTCGGTAATGGTGGTGAAACTGCGGATGTCCGAAAACAGCACGGTGGCGGTCGTGTCCAGGCCGCCCATGATGTCGCCTTCGCCGTCGCCGGACATCATCTGGTCGGCCAGGGTCGGGTCCATGTAGCGCGACATGGTCGATTTCATGCGCTTTTCGGTGCTGATGTCTTCGATCATGACCATCGAGCCGAGTTTTTTCTGCTCGCCATCGACCAGTGGCAGGAAGGTGATGTTGACGGAAAGCTTCTCGTGATTTTCTTCTTCTTCGGAGCCGACTTCCATTTCGGCGTCCATCATCAGATCTGATTCCTGAGCTTCGTCAACTTTACGGACCTTGTCCATAATCCAGACATTGGGGCCGACGAAAAAATCTTCCGCCATTTTATTCAGGATATCGTCTTTGTTAACTTTAAGAATGGTGAAGCCTGCGGCGTTGCAGGTGATGATCTTGCCGTCTTCGTCGGTGGTAATGACGGCGTTGGTCATACTTTCGAGCATGCTCTCGTTGTAGTTCTTCATGTTCTGGACGTCATCGAACAGCTTGGCGTTTTCAAGGCCGATGGCGACCTGGGCGGTAAAGGCCTTGAGGCGCTGCTCGTCCTCGTCGGTGAACGGTCCGCCGCGTCTGTTCAGGGTTTGCACGACGCCGATTGTCTTGCCGGTCTTGTTGACGATGGGAACGCAAAGGATGGAGCGTGTGAAGTAGCCTGTTTGCTTATCAAACGCCGGGTTGAAACGCAGGTCGGCGTAGGCGTAGGGAATGTTGATGGTATGACCGCTGGTGAACACGGCCCCGGCGATGCCTAAGTGATTGGGTAACCTGATTTCGCCGATCGAATCGCCCATGGCGACGCGCGAAAACAGCTCGTTGGTTTTCTCGTCATTGAGGAACAGGGTCGATCTGTCGGCCTGCAACATCCGTGTCGCTTCCGTCATAACCTTGGCCAGCATGGCGCCGAGATCGATTTCGGAGGTCACGTCGGAAACTACGTCGAGGAATTCCATTTCCGTTTTACGGGTCTTTTTCATCTTCTCGACGAATTGCGTACTTTGCAGGGCGATCGACGCCTGCGTCGTCATTGCTTCGAGCAACGCCAGATCGTCTTTCGTGAAGCGGCCTTTCTGTTTGTTCAAAACCTGGGCGACGCCGATAACTTCGCCTTTGACGGTCTTGATCGGTACGCACATCATGTTGCGGGTAACAAAACCGGTCTGCTCGTCAACCGAGCGGTTGAACCATTTGTGTTTGTAAACGTCGTGGATGATCAGGCCTTTACCGGTGGTGAAAACATGGCCGGCAATGCCGCTATCGTTGATGATGCGGATTTCACGCTGAAAGTTTCCCTGGGCAAAGCGCGAATACAACTCACCGGACTGCGGGTCGTTAAGGAACAACGAGCTTCGTTCCGCGCCCAGTTCCCAGGTGCTCATTTCCATCAGTGTCGCAAGGACCTCGTCGAGGGATTCGATGGCGGCGACTTTGCGTGAGACATCCAGCAACATCTCGGCCTGAAGCATGCGTTTTTCCTCGCTGCCCATGCCTTTTGTCGGCCTTTTCGGTGTCACTGCCTTTTTTGCCATTCGTTTAAACCCTATGTGCGTTTTTTCGTTGTTCGGGATGTCTTGCCGGGTTTGTTCCCGGTTTCCAGTTTTTGGCGAAACAGATTAATCGTCGCATGAAGCTCGGCGATTTCGTCGCGCGATATTTTCTTGATTGTCTGGATTTGATCTTCGTAATCGATGCTGATCTTATCGAGCTGATCGCGCAGGGCGCCAACGGTGCTTTTCAACTGGGTGATTTCATCGCTGGCGACGGTGACGGCGTTTTGCACGGCCTCGTCCTTTGCGAAACGCATGTTTTCAAGCTCTTCACGCAAGGCCCCGGCGGTATGTTTCAGTTGCAGGATTTCATCATTGGCGACGCTGACGGCGGCTTGGACTTCTTCATCCTTTTGGAAGCGCATATTTTCCAGTTCATCGCGCAGGGCCTGGACGGCCTTCTTTAACTGGATGATCTCGTCGTTGCCGGTGGCGACGGCTTCCTGGACGTCTTCCTCGCTTTGAAAGCGCATGTTTTCCAGCTCTTGACGAAGGGCAGCGATTGTATTTCTGAGTTGCACCATCTCGTCGTTGGAAATTGAAGTGGCTTCCTGGACTGCGGTACTCTTCTGAAAGTCCATTGCCTCCATTTCATCGCGCAGGGTGGTGACGGTGGTTTTCAGGTGGCGGATATTGGCCAGGGCTTCCTGAAGCTCAGAATCCGCGCCATCATCGGGATGGCTTGATTTCTGAGCATTGGCGCTCTGAGCGTTCATCTATTTTGTCCCCTCACCGATTGATCTCTCTTGTCGCCGTTCAGGCGTGCCAACCAATTGTGTCATTTTTGACCAGTTTTGCCAGTCTTTTCAATGGTGTTATGTTCATGGCCGTCCCGATGGCTGGTTCGCGTTGGCTATTTATGGGATCGTAGTGGCCGCATGCCGAGGGCTGTTTTCGCTATTTCATTGGGTGGCAAGGTTTATGGACGATCTGTTTTTGGCCGATCTGGTAGGTTTGTTGCACGGCCTGTTCGTGCTGTTCGTCGTCGGCGGACAATGCCTGGTTTTGATCGGCTGGCTCATCCACTGGAGCTGGACACGGGCGCGAGCGTTCCGCTTGTTGCACGTGGCCGCCATCGGTTTTGTCGTGCTCGAGTCCTGGTTTGGCATTCTCTGCCCGTTAACCGTGCTCGAAGCAGGGCTGCGCCGGACCGGAACTGAGGTTTCGTTTATTGGCTACTGGCTTGATCGATTGCTCTATTTTCAGGCACCGCAATGGGTTTTTACAACACTTTACAGTCTGTTTGGCTGCCTCGTCGCCCTGACCTTTTTCTTCTACCCGCCGAGGCCCAGAGAAAAGTAAAACCCGGAGTGCCTTTTTTGTTGGATTCCCCGGCTTAATGATGCCTGATAATGGGCAGCTTAAGATGAACGCTTTAAGTCGGTGCAGAGATGATAGGTGCGATTAGTAATTTCCTGTGGCTCCTCGTCGGGTCCATGCGCGATCTGTTGCCGATCGTTCTGACCGTTGCCTTCTTTCAGATTGTCGTCCTGCAACAACCTTTCCCTGATCTGGAGGAGGTTCTTGTCGGCCTTGTTTTTGTCGTTGTCGGCCTGACCCTGTTCATTCAGGGGCTGGAAATGGGCTTGTTCCCGCTGGGCAATGACATGGCTGAAGCGTTCGCCCGCAAGGGCAGTCTGCCGGCGCTTCTGACTTTCTCCTTTTGCCTTGGTTTTGGCACCACGGTCGCCGAACCGGCACTGATCGCGGTTTCCGCCGAGGCCGCAAAAATTGCCGCCGAAGCCGGGATCATCGCGGCAAACCCTGAGGCACAGGGAACTTATGCCGACAGCCTGCGCCTGATCGTCGCCGTGTCGGTCGGGGCGGCTCTGCTGATCGGTGTTTTTCGGATTCTTAAAGGCTGGCCGATCACTTACTTTATTATCGGCGGTTACTTGCTGGTGGTCGTCATTACGCCGTTCGCACCGCCGGAAATCGTCGGCATCGCCTATGACGCAGGCGGGGTGACGACCTCGACCATTACGGTTCCCCTGGTCACCGCCCTTGGCGTTGGCCTGGCCCAGACCATTCGCGGCAGAAACCCTATGACCGATGGCTTCGGCCTGATTGCCCTGGCCAGCCTGACGCCGATGATTTTCGTCATGATTTTCGGAATTTTGGTATGATGGAAATGCTCACTCTGTTTATCGAGACGGCCCGCGCGACACTCGCCGACGTGTTGCCCATCGCCATCGTTCTGTTGGGTTTTCAAATTGGCGTGTTGCGCCAGAAGCCGCGCAATTTGTCGCGTATCCTGATCGGCCTGCTGTATGTGCTGTTGGGCCTGACATTCTTTCTGGTCGGCCTGGAAAAGGCTTTGTTTCCGGTCGGCAAGTCAATGGCCGAACAGTTGACCAATCCGGCCTTTATCGGCATTGATCCGGGGGCGACGGTGGTCCAGTGGACGTCGTTTCTGTGGGTCTTCGCCTTTGCCTGGATGATCGGTTTCGCCACCACCATCGCCGAGCCGTCGTTGATTGCGGTGGCCTTGAAGGCCGAAGAAATTGCCGGCGGCAGTTTGACCGCCCGCGGCTTGCGGCTGGCCGTTGCCCTGGGCGTTTCCGTCGGCGTCACCATTGGTGCCTACAGGATTGTCTCG
>CBFDEA010000143.1:0-5665 GCA_965603695.1 uncultured Rhodospirillaceae bacterium
GATCCGCGAAAGCCTGGGCACGGCGATCAGGATATCGCTGGGGCCATCCGGATTCTCCCGCCCGTCCAGTGCCATGGCGTCTTCTTTTGGAAGCAGGCGGGCGTCGGCGAAGAAGGGCACCTGGCCGAAGGAATGCAGGCCGGTTTTCTTGGTGATAATATCAAGGCCGCTGTTAAACAACGTCGCGTCACCACGGAACTTGTTGATAATGTATCCGGCCAATAGCTTGCGTTCCGCCGCCGCCAGCAGGATATCGGTGCCGACGATGGAGGCGATAACCCCGCCGCGATCAATGTCGGCGATCAAGACGACGGGCACGTTTGCCGCCAATGCGAAACCCATGTTGGCGATATCGGCGTCGCGCAAATTTACTTCCGCCGCACTGCCCGCCCCTTCGATCAGCACCAGATCGGCCTGACCGGCGGTCTCATGGAAACTTTCAAGCACCCGCTCCATAAGCTGCGGTTTCAGGGCGTGATAGTCGATGGCCTTCAGGGTCGCCTGACGCTTGCCCTGAACGATTACTTGCGCCCCGGTCTCGCTTTCGGGTTTCAGCAACACCGGGTTCATATGTATCGACGGTGCCACTCCACAGGCCTTGGCTTGCAGGGCCTGGGCGCGGCCGATTTCACCACCCTCAACGGTAACGGCGGCGTTATTCGACATGTTCTGTGGCTTAAACGGGCGCACCTTAAGGCCGCGTCTGGTGAAGGCCCGACACAGGCCCGCCACCAGCAACGACTTGCCGACATCGGACCCGGTACCCATAAACATCAAGGCCCGGGAAGAGCCTGCCGGAGGTTTCTTCATCTTGAAGTTTACGGCCCTGTCAGGGCGGCGCGCAAGCCATCTGCCTGCGGGTTCTGGTATTGGCCCTGATAGAGGATTGCCCTGGGCGTCGCTCCGCGCCCGTAGTAGGCCTCGTTCAAATCGACCCGCCGCGCCAGCACCGCGCCTTCGAGGGCGGCGCCGCCGAACAGGCCGATTTTAGAATTGGCGAAGGCCAGAATGTCGACGCCGATGTTGGTCGTCGTCGAGATTTCAGCCCCCTGGCCGATGGTGCCGATGGTGATACCGGCGTCGGCGCCAAGCTTGCCTTGATGATCGAGCACTGCCTGCACCGCATTGTCGCTACGCAACACCAAGACGATTTCGGTATCCTGCAAACCCATCTGCAGGCCGAAGCTGGCCGCGCCGAGAATATAATAGGCCGGGTGGCTCCACGAACCATCATCGGTTTTCACCAGCAGGACGCCGTTGCCGCCTTCCCCGCCGAGCATGAAACCGCCCTTGATGACGCTTGGCAGGACGACGATGCCCCGCGCACTGGGCATATAGTCGGCAAATCGCTTGAGATCGGGCATACCCTTGAAGCGTTGCACCGTATCGGTCGCCTGATTAACCAGGTCGACGGCGGTAGAGCGCTCATCGCGGCGCATCTCGGCACAACCCGAAAGGCCTGCGATAAATACAAACAGGGCGGCAAGTATGGCGGTCTTCTTCATATATTTTTTCCTCGTTCCGGCGAATCGCCAAGACGTAGTCATTGTAACGGATATCTTTGAAAAAATAGAGCCGTCATAACTTTCACCGCCGCAGCCATCCTTCTTTCGACTCGTATCCGCCCTTACTCTGGCCAAGCCATTTGTTTATGGTCTTATTTGGATTGTCGCCTGTCAGAGAAAGTGCGCACCGATGAACAGGGCCGAAAAACGTCGTCAACATAAATTAGCCGAGAAAGCCGCCCGGCGTATAAAGCCCGCGCAAGTTCAGTCTCCGGGCATCCCGCAATCCCTTGATCTCGGCTTGCAACACCACGCGGCGGGACGCTTGAACGAAGCTGAGAGCCTCTACCATGAGATCCTGCAAGTCGACCCCAGGCATCCTATTGCCTTGCAACTGCTTGGGGTGATTGCCCACCAGCGAGGTAACAACGACAGTGCCGTCGATCTGATCAACAAAGCCATCGCCATCAAGCCCGATTACGCCGACGCCTATTTCAACCTCGGCGTTGCCCTCAAAGAACTAGGTAAGCCGGATGAAGCCATTGCCAGCTATCACAAGGCCCTCGCCATCAATGCCGATTACGCCGCGGCCCATAACAACCTTGGCATTGCCCTGGGTGAACGGGGCCATTTCGCCGAGGCCGTTGCCAGTTACCGCAAGGCCATCGCCATCAAACCCGCTTACGCCGCGGCCCATAACAACCTTGGCAATACGCTTAAAGAACTGAACAATCTGGCTGACGCCGAGGCCAGTTACCGCATGGCCCTGGCCACTGAGCCCGCTTACGCCGAGGCTCATAACAACCTTGGTAATACCCTGAAAGAACAGGGCAAACTGGATGAGGCGGTTGCCTGCTTCGAGACGGCCCTGGCCATCAAGCCCGCTTACGCCGATGCCCATAACAATCTGGGCAATGCCTTTAAAGAACTGGGCAGACTGGATGACGCCGTCGCCAATTGCGACAAGGCCCTGGCCATCAACCCCGACTACGCCGTGGCCCATAGCAATGCGCTGCTGATCGAACAATACCGATGCGGCCATAATGCGCGCTCTCTCTACCAATTGCATTGCCGCTGGGACGAACGACATGGTCGGGCGTTGCGGACTTCCTGGCCGGTCCACCAAAACACTGTCGATGCGCAGCGGCGTTTGCGGATCGGCTTTGTCTCGCCTGATTTGGGCCGCCACCCGGTTGGCTACTTTGTCGTCGGCCTGCTTGAAAACTTGCCGAAAGACGACATCGAAACCGTCGTTTATTGCGATTGTCCACCCGATGATTTGACCGCGCGGATCAAGGCGGCGAGCGACGTCTGGCACGACATTCGTGGGACCTCTGACGAGAAACTGGCGACGATGATTGGCGCTGATGTCATCGATATTCTCATCGACCTCTCCGGCCACTCGGCAAATAACCGTCTCCTTGTTTTTGCCCGCAAGCCCGCGCCCCTGCAAGTCACCTGGGCCGGATACGTCGGCACGACCGGCCTTTCGGCTATCGACTATTTGATCTCTGACAGATATTCAACACCCCCAGATGAGGAACAATTCTATCAAGAAAAAGTCATCCGCATGGCCGACGGATGGCTTTGTTACAGCCCCCCCGATTACGCCCCAGCGGTCGCCGCAGCGCCGTTCAGAATGAATGGCTACGTCACCTTCGGCTCACTGAGCAATCCGGCGAAAATCAACGCCGAAGTGGTCGCGGTCTGGGCTAAGATTCTCGGCGGTGCGGCAAATTCTCGGCTGTTGCTCAAATACAAAGGCATTGATTTCAAGACCAATAGAGAACGCCTGACGCGGCTTTTCGAGGCCCACGCCATCGACCGCTCAAGGATCACGTTCGAGGGACGCACGCCCCACGCCGAGGCCTTGGCGCGCTACAATGACATCGACATCGCCCTCGATCCATTTCCCTACTCCGGCGGTCTGACCACCTATGAAGCGTTGTGGATGGGGGTGCCGGTCATCACCCTTGCCGGAGAAACCTTTGCCAGCCGTCACTCCCTTAGTCACCTGTCAACTGTCGGTCTGCCCGAATTAGTCGCCTTTGCACCGGATGATTATGTGCGCTTGGCGCTCGAACTTGCCGACGACGGCGACAGGCTCGCAGGCTTACGCGCCGACCTGCGCGACAAGATGGCCAATTCTCCGCTCTGCGACGGCGAAAAATTCGCCCAGGGCTTTGCCGCCCTTATGCGCGACATCTGGCGCGACTGGTGTTCCCCAAAGAGCGGCGGCAGTCGCCCCTGATCGTCATTATTTTCGAACTTCCCGGCCGGGTTTGAAACGGCTATCCATTGTTTTCAGTGACTTAAGCAAAAAACCGCCCCCATACCCTTAAAAAAATATTGAGGAACGAAGCCATTCCACGATGCGGGAAAGCCCTTTCAAAACACCGCTCCAAAAACCAGAACCGGCGCTTGCTGGTGCTTATTTACGATGCCAAAGAACGAAAGGAATATATTCCAAAATAGGCAAAATGTCAAGGCCTGTGCCAACACCGTCATTCCCGGCTTGACCGGGAACTCAGTTCTTTTTTTATGGCTCTGTCTAAAACGATGATGATGTTGGTTTATTAGTCCGCTTCATCATCATATTGCGGAAGTTAAGTTAGGCGTGTGTTTTAGGCTGCTAATAGTCAATAGCGGTTACTTGACGTTTAAAAAGTGCGCCAAAGTTTTGCAAAATACAAATAGGGTCGAAAAATACAACTGTAAGGACTTACTTTTCGCGCCTGTTGTCGCCGCTGTATTCGGCAGACTGCGCAAACCTGCGATCGGGGCCTTTGTAGGTATCGCTTATAATTATGCCATCTTGGTTTTTCAAAGCTTCAGAAGCATTTTCAGAAAAAATCACGCCACAAATTTCGTTTGAAAAAAACTTGTGATCGCGTGATATCTGGCGGGAAATAATGCGTTGAATATGACGGGCAATATCGGAGGACTGTTCACGCAGGGATTCAAATGTTGTCCTGCTCAGTTCTGCCACCTTTACCTTGCCCCGGGCACGGCAGGTTGCGGTACGTTCCTTTGAATCAATAAGCGAGATAACGCCAAACATCTCTTTTGGCCCCATGCGGTTAATTTCCTTAACATGGGATTCCGTCCCCTTGGTACGGGTTACGGAGACTTCGCCTTCAATCAGTAAAAAAGCGGTGTCGCCAGATTGGCCTTCTTCAATAAATATGTGGCCATCGTTATAATCTGCGACTTTAAACAACCCCGCTAGGGCGCCTAGCTGTTCATCATTTAATCCGGAAAGGCTGGACACGCTTTTGTAAAGTTCAATATCTGTCATTTGTATTGGCCTCTAGCCTGAAAAACCATTCATTTCGCAATAAACTTTTGCAAACCATTGCCGGGCACCATCTTCGCCTTCGGTGCCTTCGACTTGATCCCATGCAAAGCGCTTAAACAGCAATTTTCCTGCTATGCGCATCCGGTTACTTAGTTCAAGTGATAGCGTCCGCAATAGCATATCTGCTGTGGCCGGGTACGATGACAACATTTTGTTAAAGGCTTCTTCGCTAATGCGCCCAACAATACCATCTTCCATGGCGGTCACGGTTACCGCGCTTTTATCCGGCTCAAGAAAGAACATTTGCCCAATCCACTTTCCGGTTCCGACTGATCTTAATTCAAGATCTTCAGAACCGTCAGATCCCAAATTGATACCGAACGTGCCTTTTATAACGAAAAAGGCAAAATTCATTTCATCCCCGGCGCTAACAACTGTGTCGCCTTTGGCGACGGGCACATCTTCAACAAATTGATGCATGATGGCAAAATCAATATCGCTCATCTCTTCACGGAGACTTGGCAAAATTAATTTCAGGTCAAAATTGGACATATCCCTCCCCTCAAGGAATGCTGTTATTCAGCAATTAAGTTATATGCGTTATTAATAATGTAAAGCTAGCTGTCTAATCAACAATTATATAAATATGGTCGGCTTTTGCCCTTAAGACTAAAACTCGACCCCCTGCTGGGCCTTGATGCCGGCGCGAAACGGGTGCTTGATCAAGGTCATTTCGGTGACCAGGTCGGCGGCTTCGATCAGATCGTCGTGGGCGTTGCGCCCGGTGGCGACGACGTGCAGCATGTCCGGGCGGGCGGCCAGGCCTTTGGCCTGGAAGACGGAAAGTTGCTGTCTGATTACT
>CBFDEA010000144.1:0-5649 GCA_965603695.1 uncultured Rhodospirillaceae bacterium
TGATCGAATACGCTAACCCTAAAATCTTTACGATGTCCGGCTTCACGCAAGAGGACGTCATTGGCAATACACCAAGAATTTTTAAATCTGGACTGACACCGGATGATGCCTACGCGAACCTTTGGAGTACGATTAGAGCTGGCGGTGAGTGGCACGGTGAAATCATCAACAGGCACAAAGACAGCGGCTACTATTGGGAAGAACTGCAAGTTTTTCCGGTTCGCGATAGAGCAGGCAATATGAAAAATTTTGTCGCCATCATGGAAGATATAACCGAGCGCAAGAGCAACGAGGAAAAACTGATGGTCGCAATGCAGGAAGCCGAGAGTGCCAACGAGGCAAAATCGAGCTTCCTGGCCAATATGAGCCATGAATTCAGGACCCCTTTAAACGCTATTCTGGGTTTCTCGGAAACGATAAAAATGCAGATTTTGGGGCCGCTGGGAAACGAAAAATATAGCGAATACATTGATCATATTCATGGCTCGGCGAGCCACCTTAACAAATTGGTCGAGGAAATTCTTGACCTGTCGAAGATCGAAGCGGGCAAGCAGGATATTCATGAACAGGAGATCACCGTTGACGTCCTGGTTAAGAATTGTCTGGCGCTGGTCAACCAACAATCCAGAAAGAAGGAAGTCAGGATCGACAGCAAAATTGATGCGGCCTTGCCGTTGCTGCTGGCCGATGAGCGCATGGTCAAGCAGGTGTTGTTAAACCTGCTGTCCAACGCAATTAAATTTACACCAAAGGGCGGCACCATCCAGTTGAGCGTCACTTTGCCAGATACCAGGCAGATGACGATGGCGGTAAGCGATAACGGGGTCGGTATTTCAAAGGACGATTATGAAAAGGTCTTTAGCGTTTTCGGACAGGCTGAAAACATTATGACCCGCTCGCATGAAGGATCAGGCTTGGGCCTTCCCATAAGCCGTCGACTGATTGAGCTGCATGACGGTACACTCGAACTCGACAGTACTCTGGGACAGGGCACGGTCGTGACCATCATTTTCCCCCACCAGCGCACGCTTGAAGGGTGACAGCGAGCCTGATGCTATCGAGAAAAAATCGGCACCATTCTGGCCGTCGAACAGCAGATTAGCCATTATGGAGCGGGGCCAGGAATTCGGCGAAGAAGTCGTTGCCTTTGTCGTCGACGACGATGAAGGCCGGGAAGTTTTCCACTTCGATGCGCCAGATCGCTTCCATGCCGAGTTCGGGGTATTCCTGGATTTCGACTTTCTTGATGCAGTCGAGCGCCAGTCTCGCCGCCGGGCCGCCGATGGAGCCCAAATAAAAGCCGCCGTGGGCCTTGCAGGCGTCGGTCACTTGTTTGGAGCGGTTGCCCTTGGCCAGCATGATCATCGAGCCGCCAGCGGCCTGAAACGGTTCGATGTAGGAGTCCATGCGGCCCGCCGTGGTCGGCCCGAACGATCCCGAGGCGTAACCTTCGGGGGTTTTCGCGGGGCCGGCGTAATAGACCGGATGGTCCTTGAAGTATTGCGGCAGTTCCTCGCCCGCGTCCAGGCGTTCCTTGAGCTTGGCGTGGGCGATGTCGCGGGCGACGATCAAGGTGCCGCTTAAAGCCAGCCTGGTTTTCACCGGGTGTTTCGACAGTTCCGCCCTGACTTGATCCATGGGCTGGTTGAGGTCGATGGTGACGACGGCCTCCGAAAGATGGTCATCGACAATTTCCGGCAGATACTTGGCCGGGTCGCGCTCCAGGGCCTCGATAAAGACGCCCTCCGAGGTGATCTTGCCCAGGCATTGACGGTCGGCGGAACACGAAACGCCGATGCCGACCGGACACGACGCGCCGTGGCGGGGCAGCCGGATAACGCGGACGTCGTGGCAGAAATACTTGCCGCCGAATTGCGCGCCGATGCCCATGCTTTGCGTCATTTTATGGACAGCCGCTTCCATTTCCAGATCGCGGAAGGCCTGACCATGTTCGTTGCCGCTGACAGGCAGGCTATCGAGATAACGGGTCGAGGCCAGCTTGACGGTCTTCAAATTGGCTTCCGCCGAGGTGCCGCCGATGACAATCGCCAGATGATAAGGCGGGCAGGCGGCGGTGCCCAAGGTGCGGATTTTCTCATCCAGGAAAGCCATCAGGCTGTCCGGGTTGAGCAACGCCTTGGTCTGCTGATAGAGAAAAGTTTTGTTGGCCGAACCGCCGCCCTTGGCCATGAACAGGAATTTATATTCGCTGCCTTCGGTGGCGTAGATGTCGATCTGGGCGGGCAGGTTGTTGCCGGTATTGGTCTCCTCGAACATATCGAGCGGGGCGACCTGGGAATAGCGCAAGTTGTGTTCGGCGTAGGTTTTCAAGACCCCTGCGCTTAAGGCTGCCTCGTCATCGCCGCCGGTCCACACCTGCTGACCTTTCTTGGCCATAATAATAGCGGTGCCGGTGTCCTGGCACATGGGCAGGACGCCACCGGCGGAAATATTGGCGTTTTTCAGAAGATCAAGGGCGACGAAGCGGTCGTTGTCCGAGGCCTCATCGTCGTCCAGAATGGTGCGCAGCTGTTGCAAGTGTCCGGGTCTGAGTAGATGGGCGATATCGTTCATGGCCGTGGCGCACAGCAGTTTCAACGCCTCGGGTTCGACCTTAAGCACCTTTGTGCCTTCAAAATCGGCGAGGTTGACGTAATCGGTGGTCAACAGCCGCCATGGCGTGTCGTCCTTGCCCAACGGGAACATCGTGTGATGAAGGGTGGCGCTCATTATTTTTTACGAAAAGTGTCGAGGGCAATGACTTCGCCCATTTTTTCTTCGTCCTCATCGCCCCCAGGCAGCGCTTCTTCGTCTTGTTCAAGGCCGGGTTGGAGCTGTTTGCTCTCAAGGGCCACGGGTGCCGGACCACCATCTTGCTGGCTGTGCGGGGCCATTTTCAATTGCAGGACAAAATTGACCGCCGGGTCGGCAAACGCCGTGATCGCCGAAAACGGGATGGAAAGGAAACAGGCGCGGCCGCTGAAGCTAAGGCTGACGCTGAAGCCGTCGTCGGTGACGATCAGGTCGTGGAACTGATGTTGCAGGACGATGGTCATTTCTTCGGGATGTTCGGCCTTCAGGTGGACCGGGATGTTGACGCCGTCGTGACCGGTCAGGAAGGTGATGAAAAAATGATGGTCGCCGGGCAGTCCCTCGGCGGCGGTTTGTTCAAGGGCGCGCTTGATAACGTTGCGCAGGGCTTCTTCGACCCATTTTTCGTAGCTGAAGAATTCATTGTTCATAATTAACGCGCACTCTGCCCTGTTTGCCTTAAAGAAATCGAGTGGGGGGCTTCTGTTGCAAGGTGCCCCCCGAACCCCGTAGTAAGAGCCGTTAGGCTGCTACTGCATATGCCTCGTTATCGTTGGCATTTCTCTTGTTGGCCCGATAACGGTGGGTACCATGCCGGACGAAAGTTATGCCTTTACCACGTACGTCGATCCTGTTTCGCCCCCATTGCAAACCCGAAAATATGGGCTTGAAAATTTTGGTGGAGGCGCCGGGCACTGCCCCCGGGTCCGCAACGATTATTTCGCATAGTGTTTATCGTCATAGTCGGTTGCCCGACACGATCAATATAAGCGTAATGAAATGCTATTGGAAGAGGCGTGGATGAGGTATTTTAGATTTTAGAATCGCTTAGGAACTTATTGTGCAGCAATATCTCGACTTGATGGCCCGGATTCGTCATTACGGAACCCTTAAAGAAGACCGTACCGGCACCGGTACCCGCAGCCTTTTTGGCGCGCAGATGCGCTTCAATCTGGATGATGGTTTTCCCGTCCTGACCACCAAGAAACTACACCTGAAGTCGATCATCCACGAATTGCTGTGGTTTTTAAGCGGCGACACCAATATCGCCTACTTACAGGAAAATGGCGTCAGAATCTGGGATGAATGGGCCGATGAGAGTGGCAATCTGGGGCCTGTTTACGGCTATCAGTGGCGCTCGTGGCCGACCCCGGATGGCGGCAAGATCGACCAGATTGCCAACCTTGTTGAGCAAATTCGTAGTAATCCGGACTCTCGCCGCCTGATCGTCAGCGCCTGGAATGTCCCCGATATCGAAAATATGGCTCTGCCGCCGTGCCATTGCCTGTTCCAGTTCTACGTCGCCGATGGCCGCTTGTCGTGCCAGCTCTATCAGCGCAGCGCCGACTTTTTTCTTGGCGTTCCCTTCAACATCGCCTCCTACGCCTTGCTGACGATGATGATGGCCCAGGTGACGGGTTTGAAGGCCGGCGAATTTATTCACACATTTGGCGATGTTCACCTGTATTCCAACCATCTTGAGCAAACCGACTTGCAACTGACGCGCACACCGGGCGTCCTGCCGCAGATGAAAATCAACACCGCAGTCAAGGACATATTTGCCTTCACGTTTGATGATTTTGAGCTTCAGGGCTATCAAAGCGAACCCCACATTGCCGCCCCGGTTGCCGTCTGATGATCGTCGCTCTTGTCGTTGCCATGGGTGAAAATCGCGTTATCGGCAAGGCCGGAGGGCTGCCCTGGCATATTCCCGGCGATCTCAAACTTTTCAAGAAAACGACCATGGGCAAGCCGATCATTATGGGCCGCAAGACCTGGGAATCACTTGGTCGGGCGCTACCGGGGCGGACCAACATCGTGATTAGTCGCGATCCCGCTTACAGCGCCGAAGGGGCCGAAGTCGCAAGGAGCCTGGATCAGGCCCTGGCCGTCGCCGCTGCGTTGTCTGGCGAGGAGATCATGGTCATCGGCGGGGCCGAAATTTACCGTCTGGCGCTGCCCAAGGCGGACCGCCTGTACCTGACGGAAGTCGCACTGAAGCCCGATGGCGATGCATTCTTCCCGGATTTCGATAAGGCCGCGTGGCACCAGACATCCCGCGAGGCTTTCCCGGCCGAAGGCGAAGCCCCGGCCTATACCCTGCGCGTTTATGATCGCATCGCTTAAGCCAGGCGGGTTATTTTTCGGAGAGTTTTCCCGGTAACGTGAAATGAAAGAGTGATCCTTCGCCGGGGGTGCTTTCAATCCAGATGCGCCCGCCGTTCCTCTCAATCATGTCCTGGCAAATGGGTAGTCCCAGGCCGGTACCGGTTTCCCCGGCGGTCCCCGTAGTCGAGGTTTTCTGGTCGAGGGCGAAGACGCTTTCAATTTGTTGTTTTGTCATGCCGACGCCGCTATCGCTCACCGTGATCTCGGTCATATCACCGTGTTTGCGTGCCGAGACTGTGATCTTGCCGCCCGAGGGAGTGAACTTTATAGCGTTGGCGAGAAGGTTGCGAATGACCGTCATGACCATGTCGCGGTCGGCGAAGGCCATGGTTTTCTTGACCTTATTGATCAACCGGAGGTCTTTTTCCTGGGCTATGGGGTTCAGGATATCAATACTTTCCTGGGCTAGATCGCCCAGCGCAATGATCGCCGGTTGCAACTCTGCCCCTTCCATTTGCAGGCGCGACCAATCGAGCAGGTTTTCCAGGAGTTCGAAGAGCTTGTCCCCTGAATTATTGACAAGCTTTGCATAGTCGACGAGTTGTTCCTTGCTGAAACTGTCGGCCATTTCGGACATCATATGGGTCAATCCGAGAAGCGAATTGAACGGGCTTTTCAGGTCGTGGGAGATGATTGAAAAGTACCGGTCCTTGACGTCGACTTCGTATT
>CBFDEA010000145.1:0-5582 GCA_965603695.1 uncultured Rhodospirillaceae bacterium
GCAAAGGCCTCCAGCAAATCAAGGTGACCAACCAAATCGATGCGCCGGTCGCTCGACACGGCGTCGATCAGGCTGAGTGCACCGGGTCGTTCATCGTCGCGCCCGAAGATCGCAACCCGACCACCGGGAATGATCCCGTCAGGGGCCGTCAGGCGCTCAATCAATTCGGCGAAATGCTCGGCCCGCCATGTTTTTGCCCGCCAGTTTGCCGTCGGCCCGACGGCAATAACCGGTGGCCCGTCACCGATCATGCCTGCCGCCCTGGCCCTGGTTTCTTCCGACAGCCACAGTTTCGGCGCCGGTGGCTTGTCGGATAAGTCAAAAAGAGCCGCCAATTGCCTGATCCGGTGTAACCCCGCCCCCGTGCGACCGATACGCCAACGCTTGCGCGATGGTAAAATGTAATACATCGGTGAATTTCTAAGGTCGACGACGGCCCCCCAGAACCGCCCGATGCAAAGCACCCAAAGCCTTAACCAATGCAACGAGAAAATCATTTTATCGAGGATGATGATACGTTCCAGCCCCGGAACACCCTCGAACAATGTCGCCGCCGCCGCCCCACAGGCCACTGTCACGCGGGCACCGGGGTTCTGGGCGATCAGATAATCGAGCAACCCCGTCGACAGGATTGCATCACCAACGCGGGTCGATGTGATAAAAAGAATTCTCATGTTGCTTGTTATACGTGTCGCGACGGCAGTTGCAAAGCGCTCAACCCTTGCCAAACAGGCAAAAAAGCACCAAATCTATGACTTGAAATTCATTCGACGAAAGTATTGAGAAAAACATGCCCACCTGCACCCATGTGATCCTGCAAAACCGTGGCCTTTTGGGCGTTGCCGGAGACGACCGCATCGCCTTCCTGCAAGGCCTGGTTTCCAACGACGTGACCAGAGTAAGCCCTGAGCGTGCGCTTTATTCAGCACTGCTCAGCCCACAAGGGAAGTTCCTGCACGATTTCTTCATCATCGAAATGGGTGGCGACCTGCTGATCGATTGTGAGGCGGCGCGTCTCGAGGACCTGAAACGCAAACTAAGCATGTACAAGCTGCGCTCGAAAGTGAAGCTGGTCGAGCGCACTGCGGACTTCGTCGTCGCCGCCCTTATCGGCAGTGGCGTCGCTGACACTCTTGATCTGGAAAATGATGAAGGACTGGCCAAACCATTCCTTGGCGGCGTCGCCTTTATCGACCCCCGCCTGACCGCAATCGGCGCTCGCGCTATCATTCCCCGTGCCGGTGCCGACGCCGCTTTGAGCGCTGCCGGTTTGCCACAGGGCAGCCTGCAAGACTACGAATCTGCCCGCCTGCGCCTTGGCTTGCCCGACGGCAGCCGCGATATGGTCGTCGATAAAGCGATTCTGCTAGAAAACGGTTTTCATGAACTTCATGGCGTCGATTGGAACAAGGGTTGTTACATGGGTCAGGAACTGACCGCCCGCACCCACTATCGGGGCCTGGTCAAAAAGCGGCTGATGCCGGTTCGCGTCGAAGGCCCCCTGCCCGCAGCCGGAACGCCGCTGATGCTAGGGGACAAGGAAGCCGGCGAAATGCGCTCGGGGCTTGGCGATCTAGGGCTGGCGCTAATTCGCCTGGAGCAGTTCGCGAGCCTGTCGGCAAGCGGCGAGGCCTTAAGCGCCGGGGCCGCGACCCTGCACCCGGCAAAACCGGACTGGGCCGAATTCAAAAGCGAACAATGAAGTTTTTCCATAAGACAAAGCATCCGGTATTCCTTGGCGATATTGCGAGTGTCTTCAATCGCGGGGTCAAAACTTTCGGCGAATCACCGGCAGCGGTTTTATGGAAACATGCCGAGGGTCAGCAGCTTCGCTTTGAGGTATTGGCGGGGATTCTCGATGATCTGCCACAATCGGCGCCCATCAGCATCAACGATTTCGGCTGCGGCTACGCCGCCCTGTTCGATTTCCTCGATGACCTTCCAGGAACCAGCGACCTGTCCTATTACGGCTACGATATTTCCAAAGATATGATCGCCGCCGCCAGGCAGCGAACGCGCGACCGGCGGGCGCACTTTATCGAGGCCTCAAAAATTGACAAGGCCGCCGACTTCACGTTCGTTTCCGGCACCTACAACCTTAAACTCAAGGTCGCTGACAAACCCTGGAACGCCTACGTCAAGGAGAGCCTGGCCGGGTTGTGGTCGGTCAGCAATAAAGGCCTGGCCTTTAATATGCTCGACATCAACCACCCCGATCATGGGGAGGGCCTGTACTACGCCGAGCCTAATGAATTCATCGATTTCTGTCGCGGATTGTCGGCCAACGTCACGTTAATCGACGATTACCCCCTGCACGAATGGACGATTTTCGTGCGCCGCGACTGAGCGTTCCATCAAACGCAGCCGGTCGGCTTAGGCAAGCCGCCCCACTTACATATCAGCTTCATGGGACCAGCCTCGAACGAGGCAAACATATCGGCCTTGGAGACGTTCTCAGCCTTACAGAATTTACGCAATGGCGGCACAATTCCGTCCTGGTCATACATCCGGCGGGCGGCAATGATGTAACCCATATGCTCTTCGGTTAGCTCACGACTATCTCTGGCCGCGATCTCGCTGGCGACTTCCGGAGACCAGTCATCGCGATTTACCAAAAAACCTTCGTTATCCAGACTTAGCGTCATCGTTCTCTCTTTCTATAAAACATCAATCAATCCATGTGATGATGACGGCGACGTTTTTCAAGGGGAGAAACGATAGCTGGTCAGGCGTTGTCTTTGGCCTTCACGCCTAAGGCCGCCTGGGCCGCAGCGAGCCTTGCGATAGGTACCCGGTAGGGCGAGCACGAGACGTAATCCAGGCCGACCTGATGGAAGAATGTCACCGAGGCAGGGTCGCCGCCATGCTCACCGCAGATGCCCAGCTTGATGTCCGGGCGGGCGGCGCGGCCCCGTTCGACGGCAATACGCACCAGTTCACCGACGCCTTCGGTGTCGATGGTGATGAAGGGATCGCTTTCAATGACCCCCTTCTCGCGGTAGATCTGAATGAACTTGCTGGCGTCATCGCGTGACAGGCCGAGCGCCGTTTGCGTCAAATCGTTGGTGCCGAAGCTGAAAAACTCCGCCTGCTCGGCGATTTCACCGGCCCGCAGTGCGGCACGTGGCAGTTCGATCATGGTGCCGACGCTGTAGTCGATATCGACGCCCTTTTCCGCCTTCACCTTCGCAGCCGTCTCATCGACGAGAGCCTTCAGGACTTCCAGTTCTTCCTTGACCGCGACCAATGGAATCATCACTTCCGGGTGGACGCTTTTACCTGTTGCGGTGACTTCGGCGGCGGCCTCGAAAATGGCGCGGGCCTGCATCTCGTAAATTTCCGGGTAGGTAATGCCAAGCCGGCAACCACGGTGGCCGAGCATCGGATTGAATTCATGCAACTGGGCAGCGCGCGCCTTGATGTCGGCAACGTCGATGCCAGCTGCCTCGGCGACTTTCGCTATATCGGCGTCTGAATGCGGCAGGAATTCATGCAGTGGCGGATCAAGCAGGCGGATGGTTACCGGCAGCCCCTCCATGATGGTGAACAGCTCAATGAAATCCTGACGCTGATAGGGCAATAACTTGTCCAGGGCGACGCGGCGACTTTGCTCGTCACCGGCGATGATCATCTGACGCACATGAATGATCCGTTCGGCATCGAAGAACATGTGTTCGGTGCGGCACAGGCCGATGCCCTCGGCCCCGAACTCGCGGGCCGCTTTGGCATCTACCGGGGTTTCCGCATTGGCCCGCACGCCCAGGGTGCGGGTTTCATCGACCCATTGCATTATTTTCGAGAAATCATCGGAAAATTCCGGCTGCACGGTGGCAACGGCACCCTTCATCACTTCGCCGGACGTGCCGTCGATGGTGATAAGGTCGCCTTCCTTGATGATTTCACCAAGCACCACCATGGTCTTCGCGGCGTAATCGATGGCAAGCGTTCCGGCCCCCGAAACGCACGGTGTTCCCATGCCACGGGCGACAACGGCGGCGTGCGAGGTCATACCGCCCCGGTTGGTGACGATGCCACTGGCGACATGCATACCGCCGATATCTTCGGGCGAGGTTTCGATCCGCACGAGAATGACTTTTTTACCGCGTTCGCACCAACTTTCCGCATCCTCGCTATTAAAGACGACGTGGCCCGAGGCCGCACCCGGCGACGCCGGCAGACCGACGGCCAGAATCTGACGCTCGGCCTTTGGGTCAAGGGTCGGGTGCAAAATCTGATCGAGCTGGCCCGGATCAATGCGCGAAATCGCCTCGGCCTTGTCGATCAGACCCTCGGCCACCATATCGACGGCGATTTTCAAGGCCGCCTTGGTGGTTCGTTTGCCGGTGCGGGTTTGCAGCATCCACAAACGGCCCTGCTGGACGGTAAATTCCATGTCCTGCATATCTTTATAGTGGCTTTCCAGACGCGCCCGCACGGCCACCAGTTCGCCGTAAGTTTCCGGCATCGCTTCTTCCATGGACGGTGCTTGGGAAGAGCCGTCATGCTTGCCGGCAATGGTCAAAGATTGCGGTGTGCGAATACCGGCGACGACATCCTCGCCCTGGGCATTGATCAGGTATTCGCCGTAATAGGCATTTTCCCCGTTGGCCGGATCGCGGGTGAAGGCGACACCGGTGGCGCAATCGGCGCCCATGTTGCCAAACACCATGGCCTGTACATTAACCGCCGTTCCCCAGCCTTCGGAAATGCCGTGCAGGGAGCGATAGGTTTTGGCGCGGCGGTTCATCCACGAGGCGAAGACGGCGTCGATGGCCCCCCATAGCTGCTCGTGCGGGTCTTGCGGGAAGGGGTATCCCAATTCCTTTTCGATCATCGCCTTATAGGCATCGACCAGTTCGCGCCAGTCTTCGGCGGCAAGTTCCGTATCAAGGTGAACGCCACGACGATCCTTATGATTTTCCAACAGGTCTTCAAACAAGTGATGCTCGACGCCAAGCACTACGACGCCATAAATCTGCAAGAAGCGGCGGTATCTATCAAAAGCTAAACGCTCGTCGCCCGACGCTTCGGCAAGGCCTTCGACGGTTTCATCGTTGAGGCCAAGATTGAGGACCGTGTCCATCATCCCGGGCATGGAAGCACGCGCTCCCGAACGCACCGAAACCAGAAGAACGTTTTTGGGATCGCCGAATTTCAGTCCCATGATCGCCTCGACCCCGGCCAGGGCATCTGCGACTTGCTCCTTAAGGGCGTCTGGATAACAATTGTCATGGGCCGTGTAATGGGTACAGACCTCGGTGGTTAGCGTAAAGCCCGGCGGCACCGGCAGACCGAGCGCACTCATCTCGGCCAGGTTGGCGCCCTTGCCCCCCAACAAATTCCTCATGCTGGCGTTACCGTCCGCCTTGCCGTCACCGAAGGGGTAAACCCACTGTGTCATTGCTTTGTATTCCTTAACCTTCAATCTTCGAGAAATCGGCGACGGCGCCCATCACCGTCCTGATTTTCGACAGCAAGCGCAGGCGCTCGCCCCTAATTTCAATATCGTCGCTGTTGACCGTCACCTGCTCGAAGAAAGCATCGAGCGGTGCCCGCAGCTTCGCCATTTCCGACATGGCGGC
>CBFDEA010000146.1:0-5580 GCA_965603695.1 uncultured Rhodospirillaceae bacterium
ATCTTTGATCCGTCATCAGTGGCTGATCGGTCTGTTGATCATGCCGGTGCTGTTAATTCTGCAGGGCATTGCCCAGATCCTGACCGCATGGCGACGATTACAGGGCGATATTCCCGTTGAAGAAAACGATCAGGGCGTGGAGATCTAAACATGGAGTGGCTCGCCATAGTCATGTTTGTGTTTGCCTGTATCGTCTTGTTGGCAGGTTATCCGGTTGCCTTTAGTCTCGCCGGGAGTGCCCTGTTGTTTGCTTTTATTGGTGAACTGACTGGCATCGACGATGCCGAGCAATTCCAGATAATCGTCGGCGAACATGATGCAGTAATTGGCCGTGCCCCAGCCGATGTGCTTGCCGCGCGGACAAGTGGTGAAACCGAGGCGCTGCCAGCTCAGGCGCGCCGCCTCAAGGTCGCCGACCCCGACAATGGCATGATCGAAACCGCAGGTAAGGTTGCTCATGCTTTACCTAAGCGCCGCGGCGATGTTGCCGCCGTCTACGGTCGCCACGGAGGCGGTGGTTTTTTCCGCACATGCGAGATCGACGAAAGCCTGGGCGACATCTTCGGCGCGCACCTCACGACCGAGAAGGTTCCCCGACATATAGTCTTTTTCGCTGAGGCCCCGGGCTTTGGAGCGGGTCTCGATCATGTTGTCGCTGAGCAGGCCTGAGCGGATGCGGTCGGCGTTGACGGCGTTGGAGCGGACGCCGTCGGCCCCGTGATCGACGGCGTACTGACGCATCAGGAACAGGGTCGCCGCCTTGGGCAGGCCGTAGGGGCCGAAGTCGGGGCCGGGGTTAATCGCCTGCTTGGAAGTGTTGAACAGCAGGCAGCCGCCGGTGCCCTGCGCCCGCATGATGCGGACGGCCTTGCTGGCGACGTTCTGGTGGCCCCAAAAATTAAGTTCGAAACTTTGCCTGAGCACTTTGTCTGAAACATCGCCGATGCGCCCCTGCCAGGCCGCCCCGGCGTTGGAGACGACGATATCGACCCCACCATAATGTGCCGCCACCTTGTCCATGGCGGCATTGACCGACTTTGCCGCCGTCACATCGCAGGCCAGTCCAAGCCCGCCAATTTCTGCGGCAAGCTGAACTGCCGCCTTTTTATTGCGATCCAGCACCGCCACTTCACAGCCTTGGGCGGCAAAGGCCCTGGCCGTCGCCGCACCAATGCCCGACGCGCCCCCGGTGACGACGCAGACCTGCCGCGCCAAGGGCTTTTCCGCACCCTTGCCAAGCTTGGCCTGTTCCAGCGACCAGTATTCGATAGCGAAAACGTCGGGCTCGGAAATCACCTGATAGCTGCTGATAGATTCGGCGTCGCTAATGACGGCGACATTGGTTTGCCCGAGATCGGCGGCAATGGCGGCGGCCTTGGCGCTGGCCCCCAGGCCGAACAGCCCAAGCCCCGGCACCAGAATAAGCCGTGGCATGGGGTCGAGTTCCGTCTGCCCCTTGCTGCAACGCTTGAAGTAGGCGTGATAGGCCTTGTGATAGGCAGCCAAAGCCTTGACCGCGGCCTTGGCAAAGCCGTCCAGATCACCGGCAACGGGAGCCGGCACGATCAACGGTTTCTGCTTGGTCCGGATAACATGGTCCGGGGTCGCCGTGCCCTGCTGGCTATAGCGCTTGAGATCCTTGCCATCGACGAAGGCGCGGACCTTGGGACCGGTGCGGAAATCCAGCACCATGCGCTTGTAGGAACCTTCCGACGTGCCCGCCTGACTGACCAGGCCGCGCAGGATTGGCGCGACATCGGCAACCTTGGCGATTTGTTTCGGCAGTTTGGCCGCGACGAAAACTTTCTTCCGGCCTTTGCTAAGGCGCTTTTCGGCCAGGCTGACATGATCGATCATCCGAGTGTAGGCCTGCCTGGCCGTCTCGCCGAAGGTGAAAATGCCGTGCTTGAAAAGGATCAGGCCTTCGACGCTCGGGTCTTCCTGAAAGACCTCGAAGGCTTTCTTGGCCAAAGCGAAGCCGGGCATGATGTAAGGAACATAGCCCATTTTCTTGCCAAACACCTGACGACACAGCGCGTCGCCACCGGGTTGATCGGTCAGCGCAAGGACGGCGTTGGAATGGGTGTGGTCGATAAACTTGTGCGGCAGGAAGGCGTGCAGCAAGGTTTCCACCGACGGATTGGGGGCATTGCTATCAAGTAGATTGGCGCGCTGGGCGTTGACCATGTCCTCGTCGCTGAGCGTATCGAGGGCGAACAGCTTGCGCAGGTTGTCAAGCCGGACCGCAGGCAAGCCCTGGGGTTCAATGTCGCCCATGTCCCAGCCGCTGCCCTTGACGCAAAGGACCTCTGTTTTGATGCCCAAAACATCCTTCATCACCGTCTTGACCGACGTATTGCCGCCGCCGTGCAAGACCAGCCGGGGCTCGTTACCGAGCAATTGCGAGGTGTAGACCCGAAGCGCCCGCTCGGCGTTGACGCCCATGCGGGCGTAGCGTTTGATCATGGCTTTGGCGTTTTTTTCGGACCAGTTATTTTTCATCAATCTTTCTCGAAAATGGATTTCAAATGGGCGGCAAGGCGTTCGCGTTCTTCTTCTACCGGGTCGAATTCGACGGCGAAACCCATATTGCTGGTTCTCACCACATGGCCCGTCATCTCGCCGATTGTTTCGATATGCATATGCACGAACGCGTCGTTACTGAGGTGATGTTCGGCATCGATCGAGACACCGCCAAGAGAGATATCGGCGGTCTCGCCAACCACCACTTCGCCATCAATCTCGATGCGCACATCTTTCTGCAAGGCGTGGCGGGGATGACGTCTTTTTTCGGCGAAATCGTCGCTCATGAGTGCTCCGGATACAGTCCAGCCAGGCCCATTTGCGAGGCCTCGGCGACGCCGCGTTCGGTAATCAGGCCGGTGATCAGCCGCGCCGGGGTGACGTCGAAGGCGAAATTGGCGGCGGCGCTGCCCTGCGGCGATATGGTCACGGTTTCGATGCGACCGTCATCGGTCAGCCCCTGAAGCCGCGTCACTTCGCCCGGATCGCGCTCCTCGATTGGGACATCGCGGACGCCGTCCTTGATCGTCCAGTCGATGGTCGGGCCGGGCAGTCCGACATAGAAAGGCACGCCGTTATCAAACGCCGCCAGGGCCTTAAGATAGGTGCCGATTTTATTGCAAACGTCGCCCGCCGCCGTCGTCCGGTCGGTGCCGGTGATGACCACATCGACGAGGCCGTGCTGCATCAGGTGGCCGCCGACATTATCGACGATCAGGGTGTGCGGGACACCGTGCTGGCCCAATTCCCAACACGTTAAAGACGCGCCCTGGTTGCGCGGCCGGGTCTCATCAACCCAGACATGGACCGGGATACCGGCGTCATGGGCCTTGTAGACCGGGGCCAGCGCCGTCCCCCAGTCGACCGTCGCCAGCCAACCGGCGTTGCAATGGGTCAGCACGTTGAGGCATTCGGGCTTGCCTTTGTCGGTCCAGATTTTCTCGATAATAACGCGCCCATGCTCGCCAAGTGACGAGCACATTTCGACATCTTCATCGGCTATTTCCCCAGCCCGGGCGTAGGCCGCGGCCTGCCGCTGATCTTCGGGAAGCGGCGCGAGCAGGCTTTTCAGATCATCCAGGGCCCAGCGCAAATTAACCGCCGTCGGCCGGGTCGCGTAGAGCACCTTATAGGCATTCTCCAGACCGCCGTCCGACGCATCGTCGCGCATGGCCAGGGCCATACCGTAAGCCGCCGTCGCCCCGATCAACGGCGCCCCGCGCACCAGCATGTCGAAGATGGCGCTGGCCGCGTCCGCCAGCGTATCCATGCCGACCACGACAAACTCATGGGGCAGCCGGGTCTGGTCGATGATCTCCACCGTAAGACCATTGTCGCCAAGCCAGATGGTGCGGGTCGGTTTGCCTTCTACCAGCATGATCTAGCCTTTCAACACGCGGCCAGCCACGGCGTCGAGCTTTTTGACCATTTCCGGGTCGCGGGCGTCGGGGCTGGTGATGATGGCGCATTCCAGGGCCGTGTGGCAGCCGTGGGTGCAGGTTTCGGCGCGGGCGCTTAAAGCGGGGGTCACCTGTTTGACCAGGGATCTGCCCTTGTCGGCGTTATCGAGCAGCACCTTGATGATGGCATCGACGGTGACATGGTCGTGGTCCGGGTGCCAGCAGTCGAAATCGGTGACCATGGCGACGGTGGCGTAACACATCTCTGCCTCGCGCGCGAGTTTGGCCTCCGGCATGTTGGTCATGCCGATGACATCGCAGCCCCACGAACGGTAGAGTTCGGATTCCGCCTTGGTCGAAAACTGCGGGCCTTCCATGGCCAGATAGGTTCCGCCGCGCTGGTAAGGAATCCCCAGTTCCTTGATCGCGCCTTCCAGGGCGTCGCCGAGGCGCCCGCAAACCGGATGGCCGAGGCCGACATGGGCGACCAGCCCGGTTGAGAAGAAACTTTTTTGGCGGGCGAACGTGCGGTCGATAAACTGATCGACAAGGACGAAGTGACCGGGTGGTAATTCTTCCTTCAATGAACCGCAGGCGCTGACCGAAATAATTTCCGTTACCCCGGCGCGTTTCAGGACGTCGATATTGGCCCGGTAATTCAATTCCGAGGGCGGGATGCGGTGGCCACGGCCATGACGCGGCAGGAAGACCATTTTCTGGCCCGCCAGTTCGCCTATTAAAAGCGCGTCGGAGGGTTCGCCGAAGGGCGAGGAGAACGTCTCCCAGCGGGTGTTTTCCAGTCCTTCGATATCATAAAGTCCACTGCCGCCAATGACGCCAATGACTGTCGGTGTACCCGGTTGCGACATAAATCCCCCAATCCTTCAAAACAGCCTACCGGCAAAGAATGTGCAGTTTTTCAGGTTCCGGCCCGCGCTTCAAGACAGCTTTTTGCAAAGTCGAAAAAGAACCCTATAATCCGCTCCCCGAAACCATTTATTTTAGTGCTCACAGATGCCCAATACCGCCGACCTTAAACAACTGGCCGAAATGTTCGAAGTGGTCCCCCATTGCCGTGAGTTAGGGCTTGAGATCACCTCCCTTGAAGCGGGCTGTGCCTCCATTCGCCTCGACTATCAAGAGCGACTGGCAGGCAACCCGGAAACCGGTGTCGTTCATGGCGGTGTGATTTCGACGTTGCTCGATACCGTCTCCGGGCTTACGGCCATGTCTGCGGTATCGGCGATCACGCCGGTGGCAACCCTTGATTTGCGTATCGATTATCTGAAACCGGCACACCCCGGCGAGACCATTTTCGGCGAGGCCGACTGTTTCCGCCTTTCACGTTCCGTCGCCTTCGTGCGCGGTTGTGCCCATCACGGTGACGTCCGCGACCCGATCGCCACCAGCATCGGCACTTTCATGCTTAACTCCGCCGGGTTCACCTCTGCCAAAGCGGAGACCGGGTGAGCATGCTGAAGGATATTCAAAGGCTTAAGGCCGCGGGCGATTATGCCGCCTTGAGCAGGCTTATCCCCTATGCCCAAGTTATCGGTCTTCAGTGTGGGCTCGAAGACGGTGCCATGATCACCCGCCTGGTCCACCGCGAGAGTAACATCGGCAACTTTCAAATGGCCGTGATCCATGGCGGCACGGT
>CBFDEA010000147.1:0-5579 GCA_965603695.1 uncultured Rhodospirillaceae bacterium
GGTTTGTAAAAACGACGCTATAGTCCGTGGCAAGACTTTCGGCCATGGTGAGGCAGCCTTCGATCATGTCCGTCGGATTGAAGACTTGCTTCTTGATCTGTATCTTACCGCTTTCGATGCGTGCCAGATCGAGAATGTCGTTGATAAGTGAAAGAAGATGCTTGCCGCCCGAAACAATATGACCGGCCGTCTCACGGTCTTTATCGCTCAATGAATTGTTAAAATTGCCACATAATATTTGCGAAAATCCCAGGATCGCGTTCAAGGGCGTGCGCAATTCGTGACTCATTGACGATATGAATTCCGACTTGGTTTTGCTGGCTTTTTCGGCGGACTCCTTTTCGATCAGTTGGCTGGCCTGACGGGCGTTATGAATGGCCATGGCGGTGGCAGAGGCAAGCGCCGTTATAACGACCCGGTCATGACCGGCAAAAAAACCGCTGCCACGTTTGTTAATGACCTCGAGGGCACCAAAGGTCTTGTCCTTGACCTTCAGCGGCGCACACATCAGTGACTGGGTGACAAAGCCGGTTGCTTCATCGACCTTTTTCGAAAAAAACGAATCCACTTTAACATCCTGGACAACCAGTGTGTTGCCACCAGTTATGGTTTTACCGATCACGCCTTCGCCCGGTTTCAGGCGTGTACCGGTTATATCGACCGGCCCCGAACAGGCGCGACAGACCTGCTCGCCGGTGTCTTCGTCAAGCAGAAAAAGCGACGCCGCCTCGGACTGGAGATAGTTCTTGATATGCGAGACGCTGGTTATAAGCGTCGTCTCAAGATCAAGGGAAGCCGCGAAGTCGTTGTTGATGTTGCTGAGAAGGTCGAGCATCATATCGTGGGTGACGAAGATGCCGAAAGCCGCCTGCTTGTCGTTGAAATTTAGTCCGATACCGTGCTCGGCGATACGCACGACCTTGCAGGGAAAGATTAGGCCGTCGTCTCTGGGCAAAATATGTAATTCGCCTTCATCGCCGATTTTCAGGCTATCGGTTGCCTGAGACACAAGCAGGAACACGCCGCCCAGGCTGACGTCCATGGTATGACCTTCGAAGTTACGGCCATCCTCAAGTTGCAAAACCATGCCAGTTTGATACTCCTGGCGTTCCCAGTTTCGATTGCCTAAGGGGGAAGTGTTTTCTGGCTTATTGCTCATTGAAATTTAATTCCCAGGTCATTTTCTTTCATCACAAGGGTGTTACCCTAATACTTATATTATTAATAAGGGCTTTCCAGACAACATTTGATTTACATATTGCGCCGATATTGCCCGCCAGCTTCAAAAAGTGCGTCGGTGATGTCGCCCAATGAGCAATGACGGGTGGCCTCGACAAGCACGGCGAAGACGTTGTCGTTGTTGGTCGCCGCCGCCTTCAGGCGCACCAGCATATCTGCCGATGACGCTTTGAGCGTGCCAGATCGGGCGTGACAACAGTTTCGTCTTCATTGGGGTTGGTGAACGTGTTGACGCCGATGATCGGGTAAGAACCGTCGTGCTTCCTGGTTTCGTAAGTCAGGGATTCATCTTGAATCTTGCCGCGCTGGTAGCCGGTTTCCATGGCCCCCAGGACGCCGCCGCGCTCGGAAATACGCTCGAATTCCTGCAACACCGCCTCTTCGACCAGATCGGTCAGCTCGTCGATGATAAAGGCTCCCTGGTTGGGGTTTTCATTCATCGCCAGGCCCCATTCGCGGTTGATAATCATCTGGATCGCCAGGGCCCGACGGACGCTGTCCTCGGTCGGTGTCGTAAAGGCCTCGTCATGGGCGTTGGTGTGCAGAGAGTTGCAGTTGTCGTAGATACCGATCAGCGCCTGCAAGGTCGTGCGGATATCGTTAAACGACATTTCCTGGGCATGCAGGGAGCGACCAGAAGTCTGAACATGGTATTTAAGTTTCTGTGAGCGCTCATCCGCACCGTAACGCTCGCGCATGGCCGTGGCCCAGATGCGCCGCGCGACCCGGCCCATCACCGCATATTCCGGGTCCATGCCATTGGAGAAGAAAAACGACAGGTTGGCGGCAAAGTCATCGATCTTCATGCCCCGCGCCAGATAGGTTTCCACATAGGTGAAACCGTTCGACAGGGTAAAGGCCAGTTGCGAGATCGGGTTGGCCCCGGCTTCGGCGATGTGATAGCCGGAAATCGACACCGAATAGAAATTCCTGACCCGCTTTTCAACGAAGTACTCCTGGATATCGGCCATCATTTTCAGGGCGAACTCGGTCGAGAAAATACAAGTGTTCTGGCCCTGGTCTTCCTTTAGAATATCAGCCTGAACCGTGCCGCGGACGTTTTCGTGAACCCAGGCGTCGATCTCGGCACGCTCGCCTGCGTTTGGTGCCCTGCCCTTGTCGGCAGTGAAACGATCGACCTGCTGGTCGATGGCGGTGTTCAGGAAGAACGCCAGAATGGTCGGCGCGGGCCCGTTGATGGTCATTGAGACAGAGGTCGCAGGATGGCAAAGGTCGAAGCCGTCATACAGCTCCTTCATGTCTTCAAGGGTGGCGATGGAAACGCCCGAATTGCCGACTTTACCATAAATGTCCGGGCGCTCATTGGGGTTGAAACCGTAAAGGGTGACGGAATCGAAGGCCGTCGATAGGCGCTTGGCCTCGGAATGGGCCGACAGATATTTAAAGCGCGCGTTGGTGCGCTTGGCGTCACCCTCGCCAGCGAACATGCGGGTCGGATCTTCACCGGCCCGCTTGAACGGAAAGACGCCTGCGGTATAGGGGAAATGTCCGGGCAGGTTTTCGCGCATCCGCCATTTCAGGATTTCACCTTGATCGACAAAATCCGGTAGGGAAACACGCGGGATATGGCTGCCCGACAAGCTTTCGCGGCTTAATTTTGTGGAGATTTCCTTGCCCCGAACATGCGTCACCAACGCCTCCCCCCGGTAGCTTTCCTTGAGCGCCGGCCAGTCGGCGAGAAGTTTATGGGCTCTGGGGTCGAGCATCTGTTCGCGCGCGGCGATCAGCTTTTCAAGCGCCTGCGCTTCGTCGCCCTGATCGGCCAACATGGATTTCGCCGCCTGCAATTGCTGACGCTCGCGGGCGATCACCACCTGTTTTGCAACATCGCCGTGATAGCCGCGCACGGTCTCGGCGATTTCCGCCAGATAACGCTGGCGTTCGGGCGGCACGATGGCCTCACCGGGTTCGGAAACACGTTGTTCGACGGGGCTGCCAGAACAGGTGAATTTCGTCAATTTTTTGCTTGAGAATTGACGGATAATCTCTTGATATAAAGCGGTAATTCCAGCATCGTTGAAGCGTGAAGCGATGGTTCCGAAGACCGGCATTTGCTCAGGGTTTTCGTTAAATGCCTGACGGTTTCGCTGGACTTGTTTGCGGACATCCCTGATCGCGTCCAGCCCACCTTTGCGATCCAGTTTGTTGACGGCAACGACATCGGCGAAGTCGAGCATATCGATCTTTTCAAGCTGGCTGGCGGCACCAAATTCCGGCGTCATGACATACAGCGACAAATCGGCCATGCCGACGATGCCGGCGTCACCCTGGCCGATGCCGGGGGTTTCAATAATAACCAGATCGAAACCGGCGGCTTTGCAGGCTTCGACAATGGCTGGCAGGCTTGCTGGCACTTCGCTGTCGCCGCCCCGGGTGGCCAGCGAACGCATATAGATATTGGTGGCGGATATGGCGTTCATACGGATGCGGTCACCCAATAGCGCGCCGCCGGTCTTGCGGCGCGATGGGTCGATGGCGATCACGGCGATGCGCGGTTCCCCGGAATAAAGCCGGAAACGGCGGATGACTTCGTCGGTCAGTGATGATTTACCGGCACCGCCGGTTCCGGTAATGCCGAGTACCGGAACGGATGCTTTGGCCTTGGCCAGGCCGTCAAGTTGCCGGCTTATATCTTCATCGAGAGAATTGTTTTCAAGGGCGGTGATAACAAGCGCCAGGGCCGCCGGGTCGCCTTTGCCCAAAGCGGTCAGATCAAGGCAACGTGGGGAGCCTTTTTTCACTCCGGCGCGTTCGATCATATCGCGGATCATCCCTTGCAGGCCCATGGCGCGGCCGTCTTCGGGTGAATACAGGCGGTTAACGCCAAAGTCGTTCAATTCCGCCATTTCTTCAGGTGTGATAACACCGCCGCCGCCGCCGAATACATGAATGTCCGGACGCCCCTTTTCGGCCAATAGTTCAACCATGTACTTGAAGTACTCAACATGGCCGCCCTGATAGGAACTGACGGCGATGGCGTCGGCGTCTTCCTCGACGGCGGCGGTCACGACTTCTTCGACGGAGCGGTTATGGCCCAGGTGAATGACCTCGGCACCCTCGGATTGCAAAATCCGGCGCATGATGTTGATCGCGGCGTCATGGCCATCGAACAGACTGGCTGCGGTAATAAAGCGCAATGGCGTGTTCAATTTTGCTGTAGAAATAGAGGATTTTTGCATGACTACTTCGTCCGGCACGGGTTTTCTCCTGGAGATTTAGGGCACTGCATTGGCTTTACGTTAACGTAAACGTCAACTTAGTATAAATGCGTTCACAGGTCAAAGAATGAACAACGTCCTTGCCGATGGCTGGTAATAGTGTCACGACTTCCGATCACTCCATAGAAAGCACTGATAAATGAGCCTGAAACACTTTGCCACGGTCGATCAAATGATCGAAACGCTGGCCCCTGGATACCCCGTATACTGCCTGCGACCGAAAGAACTTGAGCGCAACGCCAGGAAGTTCCTCGACATTTTTCCGGGGCGAGTCCTCTACGCCGTTAAATGTAACCCGGACCTGAATGTGTTGGCGGCGCTTTTTAAGGCTGGTATCCGCCATTTCGATACCGCCTCTTTAGGCGAGATCGCGCTGATTCGGGAGAATTTTCCACAAGCCGACTGCTACTTCATGCATCCGGTCAAATCCCGCAGCGCCATCGCCGCCGCCAAAGACGTTTACTCGGTCGATCATTATGTCATCGATCATGAAAATGAGTTGGATAAAATCGTCAAGGCCATCGGGGGCGGCGACGGTAAGGTTTGTCTGGTCAGGGTTATTACCCCTGCGGTCAACGCCGCTTATAACCTGTCACAAAAATTTGGCATCACTCCCGAGGAGGCCCCGGCCCTGCTCAACCGGGTCGCCGCCGAAGGTTTCCAGCCCGGCTTGGCCTTTCATGTCGGCTCCCAATGTCGGTCCCCCGATGCCTTCTCCGAGGCCATTCGTATCATGGGCCAGGTCATAGAAAATTCCACTGTGGATATTCATTATCTCGACGTCGGCGGTGGGTTTCCGGCCCACTATGTCTCTGATAACCCGCCGCCGCTGGAGGATTACGTGACGGCGATCACCGACACCGTTAAAGAAATCAACCTGCGTGGCGATTGCGTCTTGATGTGCGAGCCCGGTCGCGGGCTGGTCGCCAGTGCCTCCAGTTTGGTCGTTCAGGTGATGTTACGCAAAGATCAGGCCCTTTATATTAATGACGGGGTCTACCACAGCCTGTCGGAACCCCTGACTGTTGGCATTAAACTGCCGATGCGGCTGATCCGTCCCGGTGCAGCCGTTTCCAGTGAAACCACCCCGTTTACCATTTT
>CBFDEA010000148.1:0-5570 GCA_965603695.1 uncultured Rhodospirillaceae bacterium
TCACTGCCGCAGACCAGAAAACATATTCTGAACGCAAAGAAAAACTCATTGAAGGTATCGAGAAACTGGCCGTTGAGGTCCAGGGGCCATATTTTAACGGCGACCAATTTGGCTTGACCGATGCCGCGACCGCGCCGTTATTTACGCGCCTCGCCATTACATCTGATATTTACCAGGAAGTCGTTGATCGTATCGGTTTGAAGACGCCGTTTGTTCAGTGGATGACACAGCTTCTTGAGATGGATGAAGTCCGTCAATCGGTTCCTGCCGACTTTGAACAGCTCTGGTTCGCCTATTTCGATGAACGCGGCGTTGGATCGACACTGGGTCGATCAGCACTATTGAAATCCGCATAAATTAACCTTTTAGTTAATCCCCTCTTGGCAATGAAGGTTCTGCGGCGTATTTCTACGCCATCATGAGCAACGCCATTATCATTCATAATCTGGAACACGCCGAAGCGGCGCTGTCTGTCGCCGAAAGTCTGGATACCCAGATCACCCTGATCAGCAGTCCCGGGGCCGCAGCGACGCTCGGGGCGACGGTCTTTCGCGATATCATCGCCCAGGCCGCGCAGAGCCATCCCGGTGCCCGCTTTCAGGCCGTGCTCGACTGCGGTGACGAACCGGGACTGGCCCTTGGTGCGTTGCGCCACGGCATCAAAGCCGTGCGCATTTCCAACGGCCCGGAATTATCCGAGAAATTGGCCGATATCGCCGGGCAACGCGGGGCCTCTGTTTATACTGAGGGCGGCGACGAGCTCGACCTTAATGGCATGAGCAACCCCGCCGCCGCCTGCCGCGCCTGGCTAACTGACCCGGAACTCCTGCAATGACCGATTTCAACCGCTGCCAGTTGTATCTGATAACGCCGCCGAAACTAGACTTGTCGCGCTTCCCCGACACCCTGTCACGGACTTTGGACGCGGGCCGTGTCGCCTGCCTGCAATTGCGCATGAAAGAAGCGCCAGAGGATGACGTGCGCCGCGCCATCGATGTCTTAAGGCCCATCGCCCAGAGTCGCGGCATCGCCTTTGTCCTCAACGACGATCCGCTCCTCGCCGCCGAGCGTGGCTGCGACGGGGTCCATATCGGCCAGCAAGATACCCCATACGCCGAGGCCCGCCGGATCATGGGGCCGAACGCCACGATCGGCGTCACCTGTCACGATTCCAGGCATCTGGCCATGGAGGCCGCCGAACAGGGTGCCGATTATGTCGCCTTCGGCGCTTTTTTCCCGACCTCAACGAAAGCGGCGAAAGCCCAGCCCGATCCGGAAATCCTCAATTGGTGGAGCCAGGACATGACCGTGCCGGTCGTCGCCATCGGCGGCATAACCGTCGAAAACTGTCTGCCCCTGATTAGCACCGGAGCCGATTTCCTGGCCGTCGTCGCCGGGGTTTGGGACTATCCGGAGGGACCGGACGAAGCGGTCATCGCCTTCAATAAATTGTTCCGGGAAACCGTCCGCCAATAATATATAAGGCTTATCAAAATGAGCGAGAATGAAACCGATTTTGAGCGAAGCATTGCCGACCTGCACTTTACCGCAGGCAACATTAACGGCGGCTTGCAGAAGGTCCTTGGCTTGCTTGAAACGATTAGTACCGACAACACCAATATCCTGAGCCTCTCCAACAAAGACGCCCGCAAGGACGATGACTCCGCCGCCGTCATCGACTCCTTTAGCGAAATTCGCGAGCAGATTCTTGAGGTTACCAATTTCAGCCAGCAGTTTGACGCCAAGATCGCTACCTATAGCGATAGAATCGTCGCGCTGAAAGTTGAGCTGGAACAAAACAAAAAAGATGCCTTGATCGATCCCCTGACCGGCATCGCCAACCGGCGGCGGTTCGAACAGGTCCTCGGTGAACTTATGGAGGATATGAAAGAAATTGACGGCCACATGGCGGTCATGCTGGGCGACATCGACGACTTTAAAGATGTCAACGACAACAACGGTCACGCCATCGGCGATCAGGTGCTTAAGCTGGTCGCCCATTCCTTTGCCGCAAATTTGAAAAAGGGCGACTTCGTGGCCCGTTGGGGCGGTGATGAATTCGCCGCCATATTGCCCAAGATCAGCGCCAAAGACGCCACCACAGTCGCCAACCGAGTCCGCGACACGATCTCTTCAAAAACCATCCGCCAGAAAAACTCCGGGGAAACACTGGGCAAGATCAGTCTGTCTTTCGGTATTACGACCCATAAAAAGGACGATACCATAGACAGCCTGATTGATCGGGCCGACAAGGCCATGTACCGGGCCAAGCATTCCGGAAAAAATCAGGTTTCCACGGACTAGGGCAAATCTGCTCGTTTATATTTGACGCCATAGTGCATTAAGGTCAGTATTCCTGTCCTTAATGCACTCGGAGTCCGATGCCATGAGTTGGGACGAAAAGTTCTCTACGGATGCAGGGGCCATCAAGGCTTCCGAGATCCGTGAACTGTTAAAAATTCTTTCGGACCCGAGCATTTTATCCTTTGCCGGGGGAATTCCTGACCCCGCCTACTTCCCCATGGCCCAGGTAAAAGCCATTATTTCCGACCTTGAAGCCAGGCCGGACCTGAACCGCCAAGCTATGCAATATTCCCTGTCTGAAGGTTACGAGCCGCTCAGAACATGGGTCAGCGAAACATCATCCACGACCGAGATCAGCCTCGCCATAGACAATATCCTGATCACCAATGGGGCGCAGCAATCCTTAACCTTGCTGGCGGCGGCGCTTATCGATGTCGATAGCCCTATTGCCGTTGCCGACCCGACTTACCTTGGCGCGCTCCAGGTTTTTGCCACCCGCCGCCCGCGCTTTGTCAGTATTGAGACGGACGCCGATGGCTTGCGCATGGACAGTCTGGAAGATGCTTTTAAACAAGGCGTTAAACTGCTTTACACAATTCCCGATTTCCAAAATCCGGGCGGCATGACCATCCCTGAGGAGCGCCGTCAAAGGATTGTCGAACTGGCCCACCGTTACGACGTCGTCATCCTCGAAGATACCGCTTATCGGGCGCTTTATTACGACATGCCGCCGCCGCCCTCTCTGCTCGAAATAGAAGGTCGCACGTTAGGCACCGCTGAGTGGCATACCAAGGGCCTGGTCATTCAATTGGGAACGGTCTCCAAAACCCTGATGCCGGCGCTCAGGGTTGGCTGGACCATCGCCCCGCAGGGCCTGATCGATAAACTGGTCCTGCTTAAGCAGGCAAACGATCTTCACACATCGACGTTCAACCAGATCATCGCCCACCAACTGGCCACGGGCATACTGGCCGACCATACGATCGAGTTGCGCGAAATTTATCGGAAACGCCGTGACGCCATGACCACAGCACTTCGTCAACACCTGCCCAACAGCACCCGTTTTTCAAGCCCCCAGGGGGGCATGTTCGTCTGGTTGACCCTGCCCGAAGGCATGGACGCCCGCGGCTTACTGGAAAGCGCCCTGAATGAAGAAAAGATCGCCTTTGTTCCGGGTGCCGCCTTCTACGCCAATGGCGGCGGCGAGAACACGCTTCGCCTGTCTTTTTCAACCTGCAACCCTGAAACCATTGACGATGGCATGAAAAGGTTTGCGGCATTAATTGCCCGTGAACATTTGGCCATGATCTCTTCGGTGTGAATAACACCTGCGCCATTGCTTCCCACAAGGCAACCTGATAGCTTCCGCGCCTTAATTCTTCAAACACATTCAAAGCATGGTCAGATCATATGAAAATCAATGGAAACGCCGTTCGTCCGGGCATGGTGATTGAACATCAGGGACGGTTGTGGAAAGCGGTTAAAATTCAGCACACCCAACCCGGCAAGGGCGGGGCGTATCTGCAGGTCGAATTGCGCGACGTGCGCGATGGCACCAAGCTCAACGAACGTTTCCGCTCCTCGGAAACCGTCGAACGGGCGAGCCTCAACCAGACTGACTACCAGTATCTGTTCGCCGACGACGATATGTACACGTTCATGAACAATGAAACCTACGACCAGATCACCATAAACGGTGAAATGATCGGCGAAGAACAGATCCCCTTCTTGCAGGAAAGCATGATCGTCACCGTAGAGAGTTACGAAGACGATCCCATCGGCGTTCAGTTGCCCGACCATGTCACCCTGGAAGTGGTCGAGGCCGATGCCGTCGTCAAAGGCCAGACCGCGTCGTCTTCCTATAAGCCTGCGGTGCTTGAAAATGGCGTCAAAATCCTGGTCCCGCCGCATATCGGCACGGGAACCCGGGTCGTCGTCAACACCGCTGACGTTACTTACGTAGAACGGGCCAAAGATTAATGGCCCACCGTTCCGCCCTGATAAATGTCATGATCGCCGCCGCCCAGAAGGCGTCGCGCAAATTGCTGCGTGATTTCGGCGAAGTTGAAAATTTGCAAGTGTCCCGTAAAGGCCCCGCCGATTTTGTCAGCTCGGCCGATAAAACCGCCGAAGACACCCTGCACTACGCCCTGAAAAAAGCGCGCCCGAACTATTCCTTCCTGATGGAAGAATCCGGCGAAATAGCCGGGTCGGACAGTTCCAACTGCTGGATCATCGATCCCTTGGACGGGACCACCAACTTCCTGCACGGGTTGCCGCACTTTGCCATTTCCATTGGCTTGCAGCGCGATAACGAGCCTTATGCCGGCGTTGTCTACGCCCCTGTTCACGATGAAATGTTTTGGGCCGAAAAGGGCCAGGGAGCCCACCTTAACGACAGACGTATCCGGGTTTCCGCGCGCAACAACCTCGATGAATCCCTACTCGCCACCGGCATTCCCTTCAAGGGTGCCCGCGACAACCCGCAATTCCTCAAGCAATTGGAATCGGTGATGGCCGTTACCAGTGGAGTCCGCCGCATCGGTTCGGCGGCGCTCGATCTGGCTTACGTCGCCGCCGGGCGTTATGAGGGGTTCTGGGAAACAGGCTTGAGCCCATGGGACATGGCCGCCGGAATCGTCCTTGTCCGCGAGGCCGGTGGCTATGTCACCGAGATCAATGGCAAAGGCAAAATGCAGGAAAGCGGCTCCATCCTGGCCGCCAACGACCAGCTTCATAACACTCTTGGCAAGCTCGTCAGGAATGCCGGATAAGACGCAAAGCGTTGCGCTTGCCTAGTAAAATGGTTGTGCCATGGGCTACCCTTGGTTATCTTGGCAGAATCTAATTTGGGCAATGCCGTTAAAGGGCTTTAATACCGGGCGAATCATGGACTTAATACAAAGCAAATATCATTTTTTGAGCCGTCGCCCCGCCTTATGTCGGATGCTTGCGGCGTTTTCCCTGGTTTTGGCGAGTTCAGGCACTGCCGTTGCCCAGGAAGGGACCTACGTCGATTTTTCTGATCCAAATGTAATCATCGATCTGAGTGTCATTGATGGCGGTGGCTATCAAGACACATCCGGCGCTACGGCGACTGCCCCGGGCGGTTCATCAGGCTTGAAATTATTGATGCCGGGCAGTCAAACCCCGGTTTCCACGCTTCATGTGCCGACCGTTAGCGGTAAGCCCCTGAGCCTGCCGAAGAAACAGAGAAGCGTTCAAACGGCCCGCAAAACACCCGATCCTGTGATCAAGGAAGCACC
>CBFDEA010000149.1:0-5568 GCA_965603695.1 uncultured Rhodospirillaceae bacterium
ATCAGCTCCATAATCAAAACCGTCTTGCCGACACCGGCACCGCCGAACAGGCCAATCTTGCCGCCCTTCACATACGGGGCCAGCAGATCGACGACCTTAATACCGGTCACAAGAATTTCCGTTTCCGTCGATTGCTCGATGAATTCCGGGGCCGACCGGTGAATGGGGTAACGCATCTTGGTGGTAACCGGGCCGCGCTCATCGACCGGCTCGCCGATCACGTTGACGATACGACCCAGTGTTTCAGGGCCGACGGGAACCGAAATCGGCTCGCCCGTATCGCTCACTTCATGGCCGCGGACGAGACCGTCGGTGGTGTCCATGGCGATTGTCCGGACCGTTGATTCACCGAGATGCTGCGCGACTTCAAGAACCAGGCGGTTGCCGCCGTTATCGGTTTCAAGCGCGTTCAGAATATTGGGCAGATCGCCATCGAAATGAACATCGACGACAGCACCCGTGATCTGGGTAATGGTTCCAACACTTTTCTTACTCATAGCTCAGGCTCCTAAAAATGCCTTCTTAAACTTTGCACCGGCGCGGCCTTAAAGGGCCTCGGCTCCGGAGATGATTTCAATCAGTTCGCTGGTAATAACGGCCTGACGGGTACGGTTGTAGGTCATGGTAAGGCCGTCGAGCATATCGCCGGCGTTCCTGGTGGCGTTATCCATGGCACTCATTCTGGCACCGTGCTCCGAAGCATTGCTTTCCAGCAGCGCCCTGAACAATTGTACCGCCAGATTACGCGGCAGCAGTTCATCAAGGATTTCTTCTTCCGAAGGCTCCATCAAATACATGGCTTTTTGGCCGCTCTGAGACTTATCGGCCGCGTCGGCTTCCCCAGACACTTCAGGAACAGGGAACGGAATAACTTGCTGGACGGTGACTTCCTGGGTGATCGCCGAAACGAAGCGGTTGTAGATAATCGTGCAGACGTCGAATTCTTCCCCGTCGAAGCGTTCAACCAGGCCGTTGGCGACATCGCGGACTTCCGGGTAATGAACGCCTGTTTTGGTCAGGCCTTCCAGGGTTTGAATGATGTCGTTCGGGAAATCCCGGTTCAGGCCATCACGCCCCTTGCGGCCAAGGCAAAGCAGCTTGACCTTCTTGCCTTCGGACTGCAAATCGCGGACCCGGCGACGGGCTTCGCGGATGATCGAGCCGTTAAAGCCGCCACACAAACCACGGTCGGCGGTGATGGCGACAATCAAGTGGGTCTCATCGCCGCCACTACCGGACAGCAATTTCGGTGCACCGTCCATGGTTGCCAGGCTCGAGGTCAATTCCCCCAGCATGCGCTCCATGCGTTCGGCGTAAGGCCGGCCTTCTTCAGCCGCGCCCTGGGCCCGTTTGAGCTTCGAAGCCGCCACCATTTTCATGGCAGACGTGATCTTCCGCGTCGACTTAACGCTGGTGATCCGGATTCTCAGGTCTTTCAGATTAGCCATAAGACTGTGCGTCCAATCCGGAGTTTAAGCAAAAGCCTTGGTGAATTTCTCAAGGAATTCCCTGAGCGCGGCTTCGGTTTCTTTCGTCAGATCCCTGGTCTCGCGGATCGATTTAAGAATGTCGCCACCGTTAGCACGCACATCATCCATCAGCGATTGCTCGTAGCGGGTGACGTCGGTCGTCTCGATACCATCAAGATAACCGTTGACACCGGCAAAAATAGCGACGACCTGATCTTCTACCGGATAAGGCTTGAACTGGCCTTGCTTGAGGACTTCCGTCAGCCGCGCACCACGCGCCAGCAAACGCTGGGTGGAGGCGTCAAGATCGGAGGCAAACTGGGCAAACGCCGCCATTTCGCGGTACTGCGCCAATTCCAGCTTGATCGAGCCGGAGACCTTTTTCATCGCCTTGATCTGCGCCGCAGAACCGACACGCGACACCGAAATACCAACGTTCACAGCCGGGCGAATGCCCTGATAGAACAGTTCGGTTTCCAGGAAGATCTGACCATCGGTGATCGAAATCACGTTGGTCGGGATATAGGCCGAAACGTCGGACGCCTGGGTTTCAATGACCGGCAGCGCCGTCAAAGAGCCCGAACCGTTGTCTTCGTTCATCTTGGCGGCGCGTTCAAGCAAACGCGAGTGAAGATAGAAAACATCGCCCGGGAAAGCTTCACGGCCCGGCGGGCGACGAAGCAGCAGCGACATCTGGCGGTAAGCGACGGCCTGTTTCGACAAATCGTCGTAACAGATAACCGCGTGCATGCCATTATCACGGAAGAATTCACCCATGGTACAGCCGGTGTAAGGCGCCAGGAACTGAAGCGGAGCGGGTTCAGAAGCCGTAGCGGCGACGACGACGGTATATTCCATCGCCCCATTTTCTTCCAGGGTCTTAACAATCTGGGCGACGGTCGAACGTTTCTGGCCAATGGCGACGTAGATACAGAACAGTTTGTCACTGTCAGTCTTGGCCGCGTCGTTGGTGACCTTCTGGTTGATAATGGTATCGAGAATAATTGCCGTCTTGCCGGTCTGGCGATCGCCAATAATCAATTCGCGTTGGCCACGGCCAATGGGGATCAGACAATCGATGGCCTTAAGGCCGGTCTGCATCGGCTCATGCACCGATTTACGCGGGATAATGCCCGGCGCTTTGACTTCGACGCGCATACGCTTGGCGTCTTTGATCGGGCCTTTGCCGTCAATCGGGTTGCCAAGGCCATCAACGACACGGCCAAGCAGGCCCATGCCGACGGGGGCATCAACAATAGCGCCGGTTCGTTTAACCGTGTCGCCTTCCTTGATCGAACGGTCATCGCCGAAAATAACGATACCGACATTGTCCGATTCCAGGTTCAACGCCATCCCTTTGATGCCGCCCGGAAATTCAACCATTTCACCGGCCTGAACGTTGTCCAACCCGTAAGCGCGGGCGATACCGTCACCGACCGAAAGAACCTGTCCGACTTCGGCGACTTCCGCCTCGGTTCCAAAATTGCTGATCTGATCCTTGAGAATAGCGGAAATTTCCGCCGCCCGGATGTCCATTATCCAACCCCTATCATGGCTAACCGCAACTGTTGCAGCTTGGTACGAAGTGAACTGTCAATCATACGCGAACCAATCTTGACGACAAGGCCGCCAAGCAGTTCGGGATCAACAGAAGTGTCTATGGTGACCTTGGAGCCGAGCGCTTTTTTCAGCTGGGCGCCAAGGGCTTTAACTTGTGTGTCTGAAAGTTCAGAGGCCGAGACGACTTCGGCTGTCGCTTCGCCCCGGTGGGCACTTAAAATTTCCCGGAAAGCACTTACAATTGCCGGCAATACGAAAAGACGACGATTAGCCGAAACAACGGCGATAAAATTCCGTGTCAATTCGCCAAAACCGGCCTTTTCGGCAAGTGCCGCCATCGCCTTGTTTTGATCGTCGCGTGAAATAACCGGCGAGCCCAAGAGCCTGCGCAGGTCTTCGCTTTCGCCGATCATGGCGCTTAATTGCTCAAGGTTGCCGGTCACAGCATCAAGCTGCTTGTCGGCTACAGCCAAGTCGAAAAGGGCAGAGGCATAACGCCCGGCCAGTCCGCTGGCGCCTGATTTATCCGATGACAAGTGGGAGATCCCTTAAGTCAGAAAATCTATAGTTCATTAAAACAGGCGTTTCAAAGCTGAATTTAAGCTCGCAAACACCCCGATATTTGTCTGTTATCTATCATACTCATCTTGGCCATGCAAGTTGACTCATAATCACGCATTATCGGCAAAAAATGGCGGAATACATAACAAAACGGGCCACCGGCATATTAGCAAGCCGTTAATTAAAAAAGAAAATTTGGCTCATAAGAAACTGTATGGGTCGATATCCACTGCAATGCGGACTTTCCCGCTTGTAGGCACTGTCGCTATCCAGTCTGAAATCAAGCCCTGAATATCGACCTGTTTGGCCGCCTTGATCAGGAAACGTCGACGATGACGACCGCGAATCTTGGCCAGGGCCGCCGTTGCCGGACCCAAAATCATGACGTCTTTATAGTTTGGGGCCTTACGGCCCAGCAGTACCGCCACCCTGTCGACTTCCGCTTCAACGGGCCCCGAAACGATGATCGCCGCAAGCCTCGAGAACGGCGGCATGTCAGATTCTTTACGGGCTGCGGTCTCAGTTTCAATAAACCGCTGACGCGCGCCCGAAAGCAGCGCCTGCATGACCGGGTGATCGGGCATATAGGTTTGCAGCATCACCCGGCCCGGCCGGTCGGCCCGACCGGCCCGTCCGGCAACCTGATAGAGCAACTGATAGGTTCGTTCAGCCGCGCGAAGATCGCCGCCTGAAAGCCCCAAGTCCGCATCGACCACCCCGACCAGGGTTAAAAGCGGGAAATGATAGCCCTTGGCGACGATCTGGGTGCCGATGATCAGATCGACGTCGTGGGCTTCAATACGGGCCACCAATTCCGCCGCCGCCTGGGGCCCGACAAGGGAATCGCTGGCGGCGATATCGGTGCGAATATTGGGGAATAATTCCGCCACTTCTTCGGCCAGACGCTCGACGCCGGGACCGCAGGCGGCCAAGGTCTGCTTTTCGCAGGCCGGGCAGTTTTCCGGCATCGGCGTTGCGTAGCCGCAATGATGACATTGCAATCTTCCCGCGCCCCGGCGGTGGGTAACCAGCCAGGCGGTGCAATTGGGGCAGGCGAAACGATGGCCGCACGTTCGACACAAGGTCAGCGGCGCATAACCGCGCCGGTTAAGGAACAACATCGCCTGCTCGCCAGCGGCAAAAGTTTGCTTCAACTGATCGACCAACCCGGGAGATATCCAATGCCCGCCGGAAGGCGCTTCGGCCCGCATGTCAATCAACGAGACTTCCGGCAACTCAGCCCCGCCGTGGCGTTCCGGCAAATGCAGCAGCCGATAACGTCCGGCCCCCGCATTGACCACGGATTCCAATGACGGCGTCGCCGATGCCAGGACGACCGGGATATCGGCGAGGTGTGCCCGCACCACGGCCATATCGCGGGCATTGTATATGACGCCTTCTTCTTGTTTGAAGGCCCCTTCATGTTCTTCGTCGACAACGATCAGGGCCAAGTCCTTAAACGGCAGGAACAGCGCCGAACGGGCGCCGACGACGACGCCTGCCCGGCCTTCACTGACGGCCCGCCAGGTGTCGCGCCTGCGAGCCGGGGTCAGGTCCGAATGCCACAGGGCCGGCGGCGCGCCGAAGCGGCGCTCGAAGCGCTCCAGCCATTGGGCGCTAAGGGCGATTTCCGGCAACAGAACCAAGACCTGACGGCCTTGCTTCAGGGCTTCGGCGACGCCCTGAAAGTAAACTTCCGTCTTGCCCGCCCCCGGCACGCCATCGAGTAAAGAGACGGCGAATCCGCCTTTGCTAACGTCGCCTGCCAGAATCGCCCCGCTGGTGGCCTGATCTGACGACAGGTCAGGGCCGGGATGCGCACCGTCCGGCTTGGCGGTATCGTCCTTTGGCAAAGTCTCAAGGCAAAGCAGCACACCGATTTTAGCCAAACCACTGACGACGGAGGTGCCGACCGCCGCCTCACGGGCCAGTTCCACCCCCGGCCTTGGCGGCTGGCCGTCCTTCAGGACATCGATCA